>JBKPMI010000349.1:0-8074 GCA_046732075.1 Acidobacteriota bacterium
GGCCAGCCGCGCGCGCGAGCTCGGCAGTTATCGGCTGGTCGAGCCGCTCGGCTCCGGTGGAATGGGAGAGGTCTGGCGGGCGGAGCACCGGATGCTCGCGCGGCCCGCGGCGATCAAGCTCATCCGCACGGGCAGCTCGTCCGGCGGCTCCTCCCGCGACGTTCAGAAACGCTTCGAGCGCGAGGCGCGGGCGACCGCCCGGCTCTCCTCGCCGCACACCGTTCAGATCTACGACTTCGGGACGACAGAGGAGGGCACTTTCTACTACGTGATGGAGCTTCTCGAGGGATTCGACCTGGAGACTCTGGTGAAAAAGTTCGGGCCGGTCCCGCCGGAGCGCGCGGTTCACCTCCTCCACCAGGCCTGCCTGTCGCTCGCCGAGGCGCACGCGCGGGGATTCACGCACCGCGACATCAAGCCGGCGAACATCTACGTCTGCCACTACGGGATCGAGTACGACTTCGTGAAGATCCTCGACTTCGGACTCGTGAAGTCTTCCGGGGTCATCGATGCGGAAGGCGGCACGCTCACCGCCGTCGGGACGATCGCGGGAACGCCGGGTTACATGTCGCCGGAGATGGCCCTGGGACGGGAGGTGGACTGGAGGGCCGACATCTACTCGCTCGGGTGCGTCGGCTACTGGCTGGTCACGGGGCGGCCGGTCTTCGAGCAGGAGTCGGCCATCGAGATCGTGATGGATCACGCGCGGACGCCGCCGCCCCGCCTGTCGGAGCGATCGTCGGAGAAGCTGCCGGAGAAGCTGGAGAACCTGCTCTTCGCGTGCCTGCAGAAGAGTCCGGACGACCGGCCGCAGAGCGTGGAGGAGCTGGCGCTGGAGCTCGAGAAGGTCACGCCGTCGTTGACCTGGACGCCGCTGCGCGCCCGCCAGTGGTGGCTGGAGCATCCGGTGCAGGTCGCGTCCCCCGAAGAGGAGACCGTCGCGGTGGCTCCCCCGCCCGAAGTCGTCTGTCGGTTCGACCGGGCCGGCTGATTGAGTCGGTTACCGCACGATTCCGCCGGTCTCCGCGAGCTGGCGGCCCAGCTTCTCCTCGACGGACGTCACGTTCCGGGTCAGCTTGTCGGTCGCGCCCTCTTCGTCCTCGATCCGGATGGTCGTCATCACGTGGCGGGATCCCGCGCGGGCTTTCGCGTGACAGCGCCGGACGACGTCCATCACCTCGTCCCACTCCCCTTCCAGGCAGGTTCCGCAGGGCGTGAACTTGTAGCGGATTCCGGAGCGGTCGACGACGTCCAGGATCTCCGCGAGGGCTTCCGAGAGGTGCTCGCCGCGCCCGAGCGGGACGATCGAGATTTCCGCCAGCATTCGTGGTCCTCCTGCCGGTCCGCCGTGCAAGGCGCGTTCCGGGGAGGCAGCGGTCAGACCCTTGCGAGATCCTTCCAGGCCCGGCCGCGGTGCGAGACGGAGTCCTTCTCGCCCGGCTCCATCTCCGCGAACGTGCGAACCGAGCCGTCCGGAACGAAGAGCGAGTCCCAGCCGAAGCCCTTCTGACCGCGGGGCGCCGGCACGATCACGCCCCCGGCCTCGCCGCGCGCAGTGACGAGATATTCGCCGTCGAAGGCCGCGAGCGCGCAGACCGCCCGGGCGCTCCGGTCCGGAAAGGGGTCGAGCATCCGGGCGATGCCTTCGAGACCCGCGGACTTCTCCAGCCACTTGACGAGCGCCCCGGGAAATCCGCCCCACGCGCGGATCTCGAGGCCCGAATCCTCGACGACCACGGGCTGGCGGAGCCGCTCCCAGGCCGACTCGACTTTCGCGCGCGCCACGACCGCCGGATCGAGGGCCTGGACCTCCGCCAGGTCGAGGTCGATCCGCTCGAGCGGGAAACCGAGGCGCGCCGCCTCCTCCGCCTTCTCCGCGCGGCCCGTCACGAAGACGTATCGGGCGAGGTTCAGCGGGCGGACTGCTTCCGGGAAGCGGCCTCCATCTCCGGGGACTCCAGCGCGCTGAGCAGCTTGTAGAGAGGCACCTGGTTGGAGACCCCCTTCAGCGCAAAGAAGCCGAGCTGCGCGAGCTGGTGGCCGTCCTTGATCGCCTCGTACGTCGCCGGACCGACGACGATGTCGCCGGGCATCGCGACGAACTCCTCCATCCGCGCCGCCACGTTCACCGCGTTGCCGACGACGGTGTACTCGACGCGGCGCTCCGACCCGATCTCCCCGACGATCGTCTCCCCGGTGTTCAGGGCGATGCGGACCTCCAGCGGGAACTCTCCCTGCGCGACGCGCTCGCGGTTCCACTCCGCGACCGCGTCCCGCACCTTGAGGGCCGCAGCCGCGGCGCGCGCGGGGTGGTCGGGCTGGTCGATCGGCGCGCCGAAGAATGCCATCACCGCGTCCCCCACGAACTTGTCGATCGTTCCGTCCTGGGAAAAGATCGCATCCGAAGCGAGCGTGAAGAAGTGGTTGAGGACGTGCGCCAGCTGGGCGGCCTCCATCTTCTCGGACCAGGACGTGAAGCCCACGAGGTCGGCGAACAGGATCGTCACGGTCTTGGTGCGGACCTCCTTGAGCGATCCGGTCGCCGTGACGTCCGCGATGATCTCGTCGACGACCTGCGGGGAGTGGTAACGCTCCAGACGCCCGCGAATCCGTTTCTCCTCGGCGACCCGGTCGTTCAGTCGGGCGCGCTCGATCGCAACGGCGGCGAAGTTTGCCAGGGCCGTCAGGAGGTCGAGATCCCGCTCGGTGAACGTCCCCACGTGGAGCGGCGAGTCGACGTGGATCACCCCGATGACCGAGTCGCGGTACCACAGCGGCGCGCACATCGCGGACCGGATCTGCTGCATCCGGATGGACTGACCTGCCTCGAACCGCTGGTCCTGCTGGGCGTCGGAGGTGAGCACTGCGACCTTCTCGCGGACCACCATGTCGACGATCGTGCGCGAGTACGGAAGGGATCCGTCGGTCGTCATCCTCTGCCCCGACTTGAAGCGGCTGATGCGGAGCCGAAGCGTGTCCTGCTCCTCGAGGAGGAGAAAGCCCCGGTCGACCGGCAGGTACTCGAAGATCAGGTCCATGACCTTGTCGAGCACCGTCTCCAGGTCGTCCAGGGAAATGAGCGTCTTCGCGACCTGCACGAGGATCTCGAAGACCTTGTTCTTGTAAGCGACGTCGAGCACGACGCGCTTCCGGTTCGCAGTGGACTCGTTCGACGTCGGCGCGCCCGCCTTCTCCAGGCCGAAGTCCTGGTTGAACTCGGCGATCGGCCGGATGCACGTCGAGGTCGAGTCGACGAGACGCTGCGGGGACGAGTCCGCCTCGGGCGTCTCTTCCCGGAACGTCAGCGTGAAGGTCCCGATGACGGCGTGATCGCCGCTGCCCACCGGCGCATTCGGAACGTGCCGGTCGTTGACCCGGATCCCGTTGGTCGAGTGGTTGTCGTAGAGGACCCACTCGCCCCGCTCCCGTTTCAGGTAGGCGTGCCGGCGGGACACCGAAAAATCGTTCAAGACGATGTCGTTGTCGCTGGCGCGTCCGATCGAGGCCTGTTCGCGCACGAGCGTGTAGACCTGCGAACGCCCTTCCGCTTCGAACAGCACTTGGAGCATGGGAACGAAAAATTATAGACCGCGGCGCGGTCCGGGCGTCACCGGCCGCCGCGCAACGTAAAGAGGATGCGAACCGACTTGCGCGACGGGATCGGACCGGCGGGGCCGCGCGCCGGTCGATAGATCCACTGCCGGACCGCGTTCGCGGCCGAGTCGGAGAGGCCGAATGGCAGCCCCCGGGCGACCTGGACGTCGATCACCCTACCGGTCTCGTCGATTCCGACGTCCAGGACGACGCTGCCCTCGATCTGCGCGCGGATCGCGGGCTCCGGATAGGTCGGGTCGACCTTCGACACGAGAACCGCGGGCTCGAGTTCCTCCCCCGCCGCCCGCGGCGGCACCGGCGCAACCGGCCTTTCCGGGGGCCCTCCTTCGGGAGGCAGACCTTCCGGCGCCGGATTCTCGATGGGCGGAGACGTCGGCGAAAGGTCGACGGTCTCGAGGCGCTTCAATCGGGCGGTGCCGTCCGGAACGATGTTGGGGATTTTCGGGTCCGGGGGCACCAGGTCCACATCGTCGGACGCGACGAACGCGATCCCGTTCGCCTTGTCCTCGTAGGCGAAGTACGCGTGGTCGACGGCGTGGATCGGGATGCCGGTTCCTCGGGGCAGCGTGCCCGCCCGCGGCGCGAAGGGAAACGGAGCGAGGAGGACCGCTGTCTCCTGCGCCACCACCCCGTAGACCGCGGGGTACGCGAGGATTTTCTTAGCGCGCTCCTCGCGCGCCTCGCGATCCTGGTTCCGCTCGACCTCGTCGGCGCGCAGGTATCCCCGGGAGGATCCGGCGCGGGCTTCCACCCACACCCCGCGGTCTGCGATCAGTCCGACCTCGGTGCCCCGCTTGAGCGCCGCTACCGTCTCGGCGCCCGAGTCCGGCTCGCGCTTCAATGCGGCTTCCGCCACCGTGACCACCGCCGGCGTCTCCTTCACCTGCGCCTTCTCGGCCGGCCGCCCGCGCCCGGCGACCAGGAGGAGCGCGACGAGCGCGAGCGCTCCCAGGGCGACGAAGAGACCCCGGCGCCATGCGCGATAGATCGCGGAGCGTCCGGACGGCGAGGGCGCTTCCCTCAAGCCGGCTCCGCCATCAGCGTCACCAGAAGACTCTTCTGGGCGTGCAGCCGGTTCTCGGCCTGGTCGAAGACGGCGGAGCTCGGGGCATCGATGACGTCGGCCGCGACCTCCTCGCCGCGGTGCGCCGGCAGGCAGTGGAGGAAGATCGCGTCCGGCTCGGCCATCTGCATCACACGCCGGGTAACGCGGTAGGGCTCGAACTTCTTCGCGCGCCCGGCGGCCTCGGCCTCCTGCCCCATCGACGCCCAGACGTCGGTGTAGACGGCGCGGGCGCCGGCGGCGCCCTCTTCGAGCGACGTCGTCACGAGGACGGCACCCCCGGTGTCGCGCGCCGCGGCCTCCGCCCAGGCGACCACCTCCGGACGCGGCTCGAATCCGGGAGGCGTGACGACGGCGACGCGTGCGCCGAGCTTGGCGCCCGTGACGAGGAGGCTGTGGGCGACGTTGTTGCCGTCCCCGACGTAGCAGAGCCCGAAGCCCCGCGTCGACCCGAACCTCTCGCGGACCGTGAGGAAGTCGGCGAGCGCCTGGCAGGGGTGCAGGAGGTCCGAGAGCCCGTTGATCACGGGAATGGTCGAGAAACGGGCGAGATCTTCGACGGTCGCGTGGGCATACGTCCGGGCCATGATCCCGTCGACGTAGCGCGAGAGGACCCGCGCGGTGTCGGAGATCGGCTCGCCGCGTCCGAGCTGCAGGTCGCGCGACGAGAGGAACATCCCGAGCCCTCCGAGCTGAAACATGCCCGCCTCGAAGGAGACGCGCGTGCGCGTGGAGGATTTCTCGAAGATCATCGCGAGGCTCTTTCCCGCGAGCGCCGTCCGCCAGTCGTCCGGCCGCTTCTTCATCTCCGCCGCGAGGTCGAGCACTCTCTCGATTTCCGCGGGCGCCCAGTCGTTCTCGTTGACGTAGTCGCGCTTCGGGGCGGTCGCGTCGGCTGTCTTCATTCCGTCCTCCAGATCACCGTTCCCGTTTCGCCGTCGAGCGCTTCCGCGAGACGCTCCGCCTTCGTGATCAGCACCTCCCGGCCGCCCGCCTCGACGAAGCGGATTGCGGCGTCGATCTTCGGTCCCATGCTTCCGGGGGGGAACTGGCCCTCGGCGAGAAGGGCGCGGGCGGTCGCCACGTCGAGCCGTGGGAGCGGCGCCTCCGTGGGTTTCCCGAAGTCGCGCGAGACCCGGTCGACTCCGGTCAGGATGACGAACAGGTCCGCGGAAAGCGACGCCGCGAGCATCGAAGCCGCGTAGTCCTTGTCGATCACGGCCTCGACGCCCCGGACCTCGCCCTCCTCCGGCACGACGACTGGAACTCCTCCGCCCCCGCCGGCGATCACGATGTGCCCCCGGTTCGCGAGAGCAGCGACCACGTCTACGTTGCGGAGCGCGAGCGGCTTGGGGCTCGCGACGACTTTCCGCCAGCCGCGGCCGGCGTCCTCGACCATGCTCCAGTCCGACTCCTTCCGCAGCGTTTCCGCTCTTTCCTTCGAGAAGAAGGGACCGATCGGCTTGGAAGGGTGCAGGAACGCGGGATCCGCGGCGTCGACCTCGACCTGCGTCACGAGCGTGACGACGCGCTTGCGAAAGCCGGCGGCCTTCAACTCGTTGTCGAACGCGAGCTCCAGCAGGAAACCCATCGAACCCTGGGTTTGCGCGACGCAGACGTCCAGCGCCTGCGGCGACACCCGATCCGCCGCGAGTTCCGCCTGGAGGAGGAGGTTGCCGACCTGCGGGCCGTTGCCGTGGACCACGATGAGCTCGTAGCCCCGGTTGAGAATCGGAAGCAACTCCCGCACCGCCTCGCGCGCCCGGAGGAGTTGCGTGCGGGAGTCGCCCGCGTCCTCCGGCCGGAGGAGCGCGTTGCCTCCGAAGGCCACGACCGCGAGCGGCCGGACGAACGAGAAGAAGGGGGTGGTCATGACCGCGGGAGGCTCAGAGGTCCTCCCGCACGAGCGGCATCGCCATGCAGCGCGGACCGCCGCGCGCCCGCGACAGCTCGTGCGCGGCCAGCCGGACGGCGTACTTTTTCGACCGGCGCAGGTCGAGCTCCGCTCTTCCCAGGAGAAGGTCGGCCTCGTCCACGACGGCGTAGCCCGCATTCGAAAGCTCGTCGGACGTGCGCTCATTGCGGTCGTAGGTCAGGAGGACCCCCGGCGCCAGCGCGAACGCGTTCGCGCCGTCGGTCCACTGCTCGCGCCGCTCCGAGATCGGATCGTCCCCTCCGCAGCGGATGGGCTTCAGGTCCAGCCCTTCGGACTTCAACGCGGAGAGGAGGTCGTTCTCGGACGTCCAGGCGACCGGCCGGCTGGTCAGGTCACAGCGGTAGACGTCGGCCTCCTCGGCGCCGTCCGGAAAGATCATCGGCGCGTACACCAGGCACTCGTCCCTCGAAATCATCGTGAAGACGGTGTCCAGGTGCATGTAGGAGCGCGCCGGCGGCAGCGCGACGACGAAGATGTGCCGGACGGGCGACCCCCTTTCGTGGAGCGACTCCGCAAGCCGTTCGATGGTGGTTTTCTTCGTCCGCTCGGAGTACCCCATGAGGAGGATGTCCTCGCGCAGAACGAGGATGTCGCCGCCTTCGAGGGTCGGCCGCATGCGGGCGTACGAAGACGGGCGGCCGTAGTCGGACGAGAACTCCTGGAACCAGAAGCGATCCGGGCTGCCGGCTTCGAAGCGGGGGTGATACCGCACGACGTAGCCCGAGAGGAGCGGCTCCCGCAGGCGCGCGGCGGTCGCCATCGAGCCCCGGATGGCCCGGTTACCCACGATGACGAGAGGATCCCGCTGGAAGAAGTAGTTCGGGATCGGCGGAAGCCAGTACAGCTCGGTCGGCGAAAGCGCGGTGTCCGTCGCGGGCCGCTCGACGCCGGTGACGAGGGTCCGCGCGAGCTGCTCGGACGTGAGGTCGCGCAAGCGATAGTCCATGTCCGGACCCCAGTCGAGCACCGTTCCCAGGTCCTGCAGGATCTCGGAACGCTGCTCCGGAACGTCGAGCACGTCCTGGAGCAGGTCCTGGACGTCGACCACCTCCTCGGCGACGTACGCCAACACCTGCTGAAAACGCCGGTGCTCCTCTCGGGCGCGGCTGCCGAAGAGGATGTCGTCGAAAAGGAGCTCCTCCATCATCGCCGGCACCATCCGGTCGATCTCCGGACCGGGGAGGTGGACGAGGACGGAAGACAGCTTTCCGATCTCGGAGTTCACTCTGAGGGGCATGGGCGTTCCGCGAAAGAACGCGGGATTCTAGCCCGGAGGCGTTGCGGCCCTCGCGGGCGGGCCTTTCAGCTACCGCGCGGTCAGGCCGGAGGCGGCAGGAGGGCGACCGCCGCTTCGCCTTCGGCGATCTCGGTGTCGCCCTGCCGCGCGATGCCATCCAGCCTCCCGCCGAAACGCTCGAGCGCGCGGGAAGTCTCCTCGTACTTGCTCTGGGCGTTACGAA
>JBKPMI010000350.1:0-2956 GCA_046732075.1 Acidobacteriota bacterium
TACTGCAACGGGAGGCGCCCCGCGAAACCTTCCTCGTAGCCGTGGAAGTAATCGAGCGCCGCCTCGGGATACTTCCAGCAGTAGTAGCCGGCGCCGGAGTCGAAGTCCACGAGCCAGAGTCCCTTGATCTCGGCGCCGAGAGCCAGGATTTCGCGCGCCCACTCCCCCACGACGCCCTGGCGCTCGGTCTCGGTCTCGTCCCCCTCGGACAGACGCGCGAACTTGAAGACCGCTTCGGACGTGACCTCCTTCACCTTCGGGAGGAGCGACCGCGCCTCCTCGAGCGTGAAGATCCTCTTCTGCGGCGGCTCGAGCACGAGGAGCTCCGCGTCGCCCGAGGACAGGCCGCGCTCCCGGACCACTCCGATGAGTTTCTGGACGGCCTCGGCGTCCTCTCCTTCCGCGGCGCCGACGTAGGAGTCGAGCGCCGCGAGCGCCTCCTCCGTCCGGCCGCTCTTCAACAGCAAGAGACCGCGCTCCCGCCGGTAGGAGACCTCCTCCGGATCCAGGATTTCCGCCCAGCGGAGGGCCTCGAGAGCCTCGCCGTACTTCTCGCGGCGTTCCCAGGAGCGTCTCAGGTTCGACAGGACGCGCGAGAGGATTGCCTTCTCCGTGTCGGGCGCAAAGATCTCGTCGGGAAGGGCGAGCGTCGTTCCGAACACGGCGCTCACGCGTCGTGCAACCGAGTCTCGATCGCGCAGGACCCCGCCGTCGAACGGGTCGAGGTACGCGCCGTGGGGCAGGTCCTCGCCGCCGACGATGAAGTGACCCGGCAGCCCGATGCCCGAGAGCCGGATGCCGGCCCGCCGGGCGACCTCGACGGTGACGATCGACAGCGTGATCGGCATGCCGCGCCGCGTCGCGAGCACGCGGGCGACCGAGGAGTTCTTCGGCTCGTCGTAGGACTCCTGGTCTCCGCCGAACCGTTCCTCCTCGAAGAGGACCCGGCGCAGCGCATCGACCGGTTCCTCTCCGCCGGAGACGAGGTTCCGGACCCGCGCCGCGAGTCCGTCGGCGAGCGTCCGCACCGCCGCCAGGTCTTCGTCCGGGTCCACGAGCGCGGACACGAGAAGCGCGCCCTCGAAAACGTCCAGGTCGTCGCCGGCCGCGAAGAACTGGAAGCGGTGGTAGAGATCCGTCGACCGGTCTTCGGTCATGGCCGCGGGTCTTAGACCTTCCGGGCGATCGCGACGCCGTCGCGCAGGGGCACGATTACGGAGCGGAAGTCGGGGCGCGCGAACAGGCGCCGGTTGAATTCGCGGATCCCCTGAGTCGCCTTGTCCTCGTTCGCGGGATCCACGACCTTGCCGGACCAGAGCACGTTGTCGGCGAGCAGAAAGCCGCCTTTCCGGACCCGGGGCGCTGCCGCTTCGAGAGCGCGGGGGTATCCGTCCTTGTCGATGTCGACGAAGACGACGTCGAACTCCCCGGTGGTCGATTCGAGGAGCTCCACGGCCTCACCCACCTTGACGTCCACCCGGTCGCGCAGGCCCAGGCGCTCCAGGTAGCCGCTCGCTTCGCGGGCGTTCTTTTCGCTTCCGTCGGTGTAGATGACCTTGCCCCCGGCGCCGACCGCGCGCGCGAAGAACGCGGTCGAGTAGCCGATCGCGCTCCCGAGCTCACAGATCCGCCGAGCTTCGATCGACTCCGCGAGTGTCGCGAGCAGCGTCGCGACCGCGGGCCCGACGATCGGGACGTCGCGTTCCTTCGCGACCGCCTCCATCTCCGCGATCACCGGGTCGCGCTCGGGAATGAGGTTGAGCAAGTAACGTTCGAGCTCCGGCGCGATGAGCGGGATCACGGGCGGATCATAGCTTCGAGCCGACCGCCCGGAGCCGTCAGCTAATATCGCGGCGTGCCCTCCGGCTCGGACGCTCTCGAGAAAATCCTGTCCGGATTTCCCAGGGCGGAATTCGATACCCTCGTCGAGACCCGCCGGGACATCCACCGCCACCCCGAGCTCGCGTTCGAGGAGATCCGCACGGCCGAGAAGATCGCCGCCCGGCTCCACGGCCTCGGGCTCGCTCCCTCGACGGGCGTCGGAAAGACCGGCGTCCTGGCCGACGCCGGGGGCGGCGCCCGGAAACGCCTCCTCGTGCGGGCCGACATGGACGGTCTGCCCGTCACCGAGGACAGCGGCGAGCCGTTCGCGTCGGAGCACGCCGGGCGCATGCACGCGTGCGGCCACGACGGCCACGTGGCGATCGCGCTCGCGGTCGCCGCGCGGATCGCCTCGGACTCCGGCGCGCCGCCGGTGCGCTTCCTGTTCCAGCCGGCGGAGGAGCGCGGCGGCGGAGCACGGGCATGCGTGGCGGACGGAGCGATGGACGGCGTGCAGGGGGCGATCGGGCTGCACCTCTGGAACCAGATGCCGGTCGGCAAGGTCGGTATCTATCGGGGCGCGATGATGGCGGCGGTCGACGAGTTCGAGATCGAAGTCGTCGGCCGCGGCGGACACGGCGCGGCGCCGCACGAGACCTCCGATCCGATCGTCGCGGCGGCGCGGATCGTGGGAGCGCTCCAGGGGGTCGTCTCGCGCGAGGTCTCGCCGCTCGAGTCCGCGGTGGTCACGGTCGGGAGCATTCACGGGGGCGACGCGTTCAACATCATTCCTTCGATGGTGCGCCTGACCGGCACCGTGCGCTGGTTCGGAGAGGCGACCGGCAAGGCGATGCCCGCAAAGCTCGGGAGGATCGTATCGGGCACCGCGGCCGCGGCGGGTGTCTCCGCGCGCCTCGACTACCGTCACTTGAGCCGCCCGGTCGTCAACGACCCGCGCGTCGCGGACAGGGTCATCGAGGTCGCCCGGAGGCTGCTCGGGGACGAGAACGTCGACACCGAGACGCGGACGCTCGGCGGCGAGGACATGTCGGAGTATCTCGACCGCGTCCCCGGCTGCTTCTTCTTCGTCGGCTCGGCGCCGGCGGGACCGCACCGCCCGCACCACTCGCCGGTG
>JBKPMI010000351.1:0-16884 GCA_046732075.1 Acidobacteriota bacterium
GCGTCGGCGTCCGCGTGGGCGTGGCCGTCGGCGGGGCCGGCGTCGGCGTGTTGGTCCGCGTTGGCGTGTTGGAAGGCGTCGGCGTTCGCGTGGGCGTCGGCGTGGCCGTCGGGGGAAGCGGCGTCGGCGTCCGCGTCGGCGTGGCCGTCGGCGGCAGCGGCGTCAGCGTCCGCGTCGGCGTGGCCGTCGGCGGAATCGGCGTCGGAGTCCGCGTCGGAGTCGCAGTGGGCGGGATGGGCGTCGCCGTCGGCGTCGCCGTCGGCGTGCGCGTCGGCGTGGCCGTCGCGGTCGGAGTCCGCGTGGGCGTGGCTGTCTGCGGAATCGGTGTCGGCGTCCGGGTCGGCGTCGCGGTCGGCGGGAGGGGCGTCACCGTCGGGGTGCGGGTCGGCGTCGGCGTGTTGGAGGGAGTCGGCGTCACGGTCGGCGTGGGGGTGGGAGTCGCCGCCAGCGTCGTGTCGCTCGCCCGGTTGGAGGTTTTCGAGTCGCCGGCCGCGTTGTAGGCACTGACCCGGTAGTAGTACTTCGTCGAAGGCGCCAGCCCGTTGTTCGCGAACACAGTCACGTTGGCGGCGGTCGCGGAGATCAGGCTCCAGGGCCCGTTGACCGCGGGCGCGCGCTCGACCTTGAAGCCGGTCTCGTTCGAGGAGTTGTCCGTCCATCCGAGATCGATCTCGTTCCACGCCACGGCGACCGCGCCGAGAGAGCTCGGGGCGGCCGGCGGCGCCGCTGCCGTGGGCGTCCTCGTCGGCGTTGCCGTCGGGGGGGCGGACGTGGGAGTCCGGGTGGGAGTCGGGGTCGAGGTCGGAGTCGGAGTGGACGTTGGCGTCGCCGTCGGCGGAACCGGCGTCGGGGTCCGGGTCGGGGTCGCCGTCGCGGCGCCGGTGGGGGTCGGCGTTGCGGTCGGTGTCGCCGTGGGCGGAAACGGGGTCGGCGTCCGGGTCGGTGTCGGCGTCGCCGTCGCCGTCGCGGTCGGCGAGGAAGCCGGCGTCGTCGCCGAGGCGGTATTGGTGTACGACGAGTCGCCCGCGGAATTGTTCGCCCGCACCCGATAGAAGTAGAGCGTCGAGGGGCTCACGGTCGTGTCGGAGTAGGTCACCGCGTTCGCCGCCGGTGTCGCGATCTGGGTCCACGGCCCGAGCGAAGTCGAACCTCGCTCGACCTTGAACCGGGTTTCGTTCGACGAGTTGTCGGTCCAGGAGATGTCGATCCTCGTCGAAGAGATCGCGGTGGCGGAGAGGCCGGTCGGGGCGGCCGGAAGCGTCGCGGGGGTCATCGTTCCGGCCATGTTCGAGTACGCGGACGGGCCCGCGCCGTTGGATGCCCGGACCCGGTAGTAGTAGATCGTGGATTCCGTCAGACCCGTGTTCGAATACGACGTCACGTTCGCTCCGACCGAGGCGATCTGGCTGAAGAGGAGGTCGCTCCCCGCTCGTTCGATCAGGAACGCGGTTTCGTTGGAGGAGTTGTCGGTCCACGTGAGATCGATCCGGCTGGCAGAGACCGGTACTGCCGATAGGGCAGAGGGCGCGGCGGGAACGGTCTGCAGGGTGCTCGCGCTCGTGGTGCCGGAGAAAGAGCTCCCCGCGGTGTTGAACGCGGCAACGCGATAGAAGTACGTGGTCCCCGAAGCGAGCCCGAGGTCGGAATAGGCAGTGACGCCGGAGCCGACCGAGCCCGCCGTCGACCATGGTCCGGTCGTTGAGGGGCCGCGCTCGATCCGGAATCCCGACTCGTTGAACGAGTTGTCGGTCCAGGAGAGGTCGATCTGGCTGGCGGACACCGCGAGCGCCGCGATCGGTCCGGGAGCCGTCGGAAGTGTCTGCGGCGTCGTGGCGTTCGCCGTGTTCGAGTAGGGCGAGAGAGTGCCGGACTTATCGGCCTGCACCCGGTAGTAGTAGGTCGTTCCCTGCGCGACGTCGAGGTCGTGGTACGCCTCGATGTTCTTCGCGAGTGAAGCGATCCGGAGAAACCCAGACGTCGGACTGACACTGCGCTCGACGTAATTCGCCGTTTCCGCAGGGTTTACATTCGTATCCGTCCACGTGAGGTCGATTTCGTTGGGAGAGACGGCGGTGGCAACCAGACTGGTGGGGGCGTTGACCGCGAAAGCGATTGCGGGAGCGAGACCGAGGGCAAGGGTGAGCGCGTACCGGAAGAAGAATCTTAGCCCGGACCGCATCCACCCGCCTCCTCGACCCGCCCATGGCGACGCGCGACACTCCGCGCTTCCAGAAGCTCCGCCTCGACTTGGACCTTAGTTGTATAGCCATCGTAACCCAGGACCCGACTCCGTTCAAGGCGTTGGGGATGCGATGTTCATCCGGGAGAGCTCATCCGCACAGGGGTCGTAGAGTTTCATGAACAAATTCTGAAGACGTCCGGCGTCACAGGGCCGATGCATCAGGCAATTTTTGCCGGTCGGCCAAAAAGAAACGGGCCGCCCGATGGGCGGCCCGCGGAATTCGGCCGTTTTCGAAAGAGTGGTCGGACGACTACGGCCCCACGTTCGTCAAGAAGGCGTCGTAGCTCCCGAGGCTGGTGAGGAGGCCGGTGCCGAAGTCGACTGTCGCGGCGTAGTAGCCCGTCACGATCGCTTCCCCGTTGGGGCCCGCGGCGACGCTGTTGGCGATCTGGGTGTCGAAGCCGCCGAACTGCTTGGACCAGATGTGGGTGCCGCCGGAGTTGTACTTGGCGACGAAGACGTTGATTCCGGAGCCCGAGAGGACGGCCCCGCCCAGGTTCACGCTTCCCGTGAAGTATCCGGTCAGGATGGCGTTGCCGCTGCCGTCGACGTCGACGCCGAGCGCGGCATCGCTCGAGGTGCTGCCCATCCCCTTCGACCACACGTGCGAGCCGTCCGCGCCCGACAGCTTCGCCAGGAAGATGTCGTCACCGCCGGCGCTCGTGAGCGACGCGCCGCCGAAGTTCACGGAGCCCTGGAACTTCCCGGCGAGGAAGACGGCGCCGGCCGCGTCAACGGCCAGGCTGTAGCCGACCTCGTCCCCGGATCCACCGAATTTCTTGGACCAGAGGTGGGTGCCGGTCGCGGAGTACTTCGCGACGAAGATGTCGCGCAGGCCGGAGCTCGAGAGATTGCTGCCGCCGAAGTTGGCCGTCCCCTCGAAGCTGCCGGTGATGTAGACGTTGCCGGAGCTGTCGGTCGCTACCGCCATGCCGGTGTCCGTGCCCGAGCCGCCGAAACGCTTGGCCCACTGGAAGGCGCCGCTCGCCGTGTACTTGGCCAGGAAGACGTCGTACAGCCCGGCGCTCACGAGCGCTCCCCCTCCGAAGTCGACGCCGGCGGCAGCCGCCCCGATGTACCCGGTGACGAAGACGTTGCCCGAGCCGTCGGCCGCGATGGCGTTGCCCTGGTCGTATCCGGCTCCGCCGATGGTCTTCGACCAGACCCACGACCCTGCCGACGAGTACTTCGCGATGAAGAGGTCGTTGCCGCCCTTGTTGTATTGCGGTCCGCCGCCGTAGTCCACGGAGTAGCTGCCCTGGTATCCCGTGACGAGGACGTTGCCGCTCGTGTCCGTGGCGATGCCCTTGCCGCCTTCGTCGCTCTCGGCCCCGATGACCCGGGACCAGAGGTATCCGCCGGTGGGAGCGTATTCGGCCACGAAGATGTCCATCGTGGGGGTGGATCCGCAGCACAGGTGGCTCGTAATCGAGCCGCCGCCGAAGTTCGTCGTTCCATAGAAGGAGCCGGTCACGGCCACCCGGCCCTGGGCGTCCGCCGCCACCATCTGGCCGCGGTCGTCCGACGTGCTCCCGAAGCTCTTCTCCCAGATCGCGGTCGAGGCCCCGCCCGACGTGGTGGCGGAAGCCGTGTTCGAGTAGCCTGAGTCGCCGGCGGTGTTCGTTGCCCGCACTCGGTAGAAGTAGGTGGTGGAGCCCGCGAGCCCCGTGCTCGAGAACGAGGCGACGTTCGCGGCGGTCGTCCCGATCTGCGCCCAGCCTGCTGTCGCGGTGCTGCGCTCGATTTTGAAGCCGGACTCGTTCGTGGACCCGTCCACCCACGTCAGGTTGATCTGGCTCGCCGAAACCACGGTCGCCACCAGGCCCGTCGGGTAGTTCGGTACACCCGTCAGGGCCCCGCCCTGGGTGAGGCACGCACTCGTGTTCGAGTACGCCGAGTTGCCGTAGGAGTTGTAGGCCTGGACCCGGTGATAGTAGGTGGTCCCCGCGGCCAGCCCGCTGTCGCCGTATCCCGCCGCGGCCGTGGCTCCGATGTAGCTGAACGGTCCTGCCGACGAGAGCGCCCGCTCGACCTTGAAGCCCGTCTCGTTTGTGGAGTTGTCCCGCCACGCGAGGGTGATCTGGCTGGAGGAGGGAGAGGAACAGGCGAGGTTGCTGGGAGCGATCGGAATGCCGCTCGGAGGCGGCGTCGGAGTGGGAGCAAGGCTGGTGGTCCTCGCGCTCGCGACAGTGGAGTAGGTCGAATAGGCCCCGCTCTTGCTGCTCGCCCGCACGCGGTAGTAGTAGGTCGTTCCCGCCGCCAGGCCGGTGCTCGAGTAGCTCTTCACATTGGCCGCGAGGATCGCGATCTGGGTGAAGCCGGACGTCGAGGAGAGGCTCCGCTCCACGAAATAATTGGACTCGTTCGTGTTGGTGTCGACCCAGGCCAGGTTGATCTGGCTCGAGGACACGGCTGTCGCGGTCAGCGACGTGGGCGGGGAAACGGCGACTGCGAGAGCGCTGCCGGCCAGAACGAAAAACAGGACGGCGGCAGCTCCAACTCTCGCCATGCGGGTCGAAGCGGAACGTCTCATCGGCTCTCCTCCGGGCTTAGCCGATTTCCGCCGATCAAGAACCCCGTCCGAAGCTGAACCAAGATAGGGCTTTTGATCACCGGAAAGCGGGAAGTCTCGAGCTCTCCACCAGCCGGGAGTTCAGACCGGCTCGCTCGAGAGGGAAAAAAAGTGAACTACGCTATGACTCCTTTGCTGCGAATCCCGATGTCCTTTTGCTTCTGATCGTTGCCCCAGTATAACCACCCTTCCTCGGGGCCTGTTCCCAGAATTTCCCAATGAGTATCCCACGCAAGATCCCGGCCAGTTTAGGGCCGGGGAATTGTGACTTCTGACCACCCCCGATTTGGCGGCGTCCCGCCCGACGGCGAACCACTCCACGGGCCCCTCGGCCGGAATAATCCAGGGGTTTCGGGCCGTTCGAATGGGAGCCAATGCACCGACGCTATTGCTACGCCGACACCATTTCCCTGTCGTGATGCATCGACACCATCTCTCTGTCTTTCTTTTTCTCTGCGCCGCCGCTCTGGCCGGGAATCTCCAGGCTCAGGCCCAGGACGTGTTTCCGGACCTCGAGTTCGCCGGAGAGGAGGGGGGCACCGTCCGCCTGTCGCAGCTGAAGGGCAACGTCGTCCTCGTCAACGTCTGGGCGACGTGGTGCGGCCCCTGCAAGATGGAGCTTCCCATCGTGCAGCGGATGTACGACCGCTACAGCGACCGCAACTTCGTGGTGCTCGCGGTCAACGTGGACGCGGACCGGAAGCGCGTCGAGCCTTTCCTGAAGCGGTTCAACATATCGCTGCCGGTCTACTCGGCGGCGCCCGAGGACGTCGCCCAGATGACGGCGATGGGAATTCCCTCCACCTTCATCATCGGACCGGACCGGACTCTGATCGACATGGCCGTCGGGTTCTCACCGGACGTCGAAGAGCGCTGGAAGAAAGTCGTCGAGAAGCACCTGAAATCCAAGAAGTAAGTCGGTCACCCTCCCCCGTTTCCCCTTGTTTCCTCTCCGAATTTCAGCGAATCGAAATAGTCCAGTCTGGCACCGGATTTGCCCCGGTCGCCGCCGGAGGTCCTTTATGAAGTTCCGGGTTTTCCTCGCTCTCGTTTTCGCAGCCGGCATGAGCACCGCGGCGTTTGCCCAGGTCCGGGAAGGGACCGTCGAGATCTCGCCGTACGCCGGCTACCTGTTCGGCGGCGAGTTCGCGCGCGGGTCCACCTCTCTCTTCGACGCGCGCGTGGAGGTCGATGACGACGCGACCTATGGCGTCCGACTCGGCTTCAACCTGACCGACACTGCCGAGATGGAATTCCAGGCGTCCCGAACGAAGACCGCTTTCGTCACGAACGACAGTCACGACGTCTTCGGACCCAACGGCCAGGAGCTGGGAGACCTGACGATCGACTACTACATGGGCTACGGCACGTTCAATTTCGGCCACCGCCGCGCCGTGCCGTACATCACGATCGGCGCGGGCGTCGCCCGGCTCGATCCGAACGTTCCGAACACGAACGCCCGCAGAGACACCCGGTTCACCGGGAGTCTCGGCATCGGGGTGAAGGCGTTCGTGAATCCCCACTTCGGCTTCCGCTTCGACGGCCGGGGATACGCGACCTCGCTCGGCAACAACAACCGCAACGACCGGTTCGGGTGCAACAACGACTTCTTCGACAACTGCGATTCGAAGGAGTGGCTGACGAACGGGGAGATTTCGGCCGGCCTGCTCTTCGCCTTCTAGACGCCCTTCAGAGATGTCGCGCTTTCCGGAGACGCCCGGTGGATCGAGATCCGCCGGGCGTACTGTTTTTCGGGGGCGATCGACACGCGGACCGTGGGCGGAAGGACCTTTTGGATCGCCTCTCCCGGCCACTCCACCGCCAGGGGGGCGCCGGCAACCGCGTCTGGAAGCCCCAGGATCGCGAGCTCGCCCGGCCGGTCGGCCAGCCGGTAGAGGTCGAGGTGCCGCAGGACGATCGCGCCGGCGGGCCCGGCGTATTCGTGCAGGATCGCAAAGGTCGGGGAAGCGACTTCTCGCGCCACGGCTCCCAGGCCCGCGGCCAGGCCGCGGGCGAAAGTCGTCTTGCCGGCCCCCAGGTCCCCGATCAGGTAGACCACGTCATCCGGGCCGAGCTCCGCCGCGAGCTCGCGCGCGAGCGCCTCCGTTTCGCTCTCGCTTCGCGTGATCAAGTCTCGCACGTCCCGTCTCCCGTGTCCCGTGTCCCGCGCCCGAGCGCCCTCCGGACCCGCGGCAGGAGATCGGCAACCTCCGACGCGAGCGCGCCGGCGTCCCCGAGCGTTCGCTCCAGGCGATCACCCGCGGCGCCGTGGATCCACGCCGCTGCCGCGGTGGCGTCCTCGGTCCGGAGACCCCCGGCGAGGAAGGCCGCCACCACGCCGGCCAGGACGTCTCCCGTCCCCGCGGTCGCGAGGACCGGGGAGCCGGTCGGATTGACCACGACGCGTCCGTCCGGAGTCGCGGTCAGGGAGGTTTCGCCTTTCAGGAGGACGCAACACCCCGCGGATCGCGCGAGCGTCCGGGCGGCGGCCAGCCGATCGGACTGAACGTCTCGCGTCGACCGGTCGAGCAGGCGGCCGGCCTCCCCGGGATGCGGCGTCGCGACCGTGGGACCCGCCCGGCGCCGCAGCTCCGCGGCCTTCCCGGCGAACGCGTTCAAGCCGTCCGCGTCGAGGACGAGCGGAAGCCGCGCCCGCCGGACGACGGCGCGGATCGCGGCCACCGCCCCGGGCGACCTGCCGAGGCCCGGACCGAGCACGGCGGCATCGAAATCCGCGAGCCGGCGGATGGCCTCGGGTCCGGCTGCCGCGGAGAGGGCGCCGTCCTCTTCCGGAAGCCCGATCGTCATCGCCTCGGGAAGAGCGGTCACGATCGCGGACTGGAGCGACTCCGCGCAGAAGATCGTCACGAGGCCCGCTCCCGCGCGGAGAGCGCCGCGAGCCGCCAGGATCGCGGCGCCGGTCTTGCCCCGCGAGCCCGCGATCACGGCGACGCTCCCGACGCTCCGCTTGTACGCGCCGCGGTCGCGGGGCGGCAGCAACTCCCGGATGCTCTCCGCGGTCGCGAGGAAAAGACGCTGGCCCCGCGGCGAGAGATGAGCGCGGGAGATCCCGATGTCCGCGATGACCAGGCGGCCGCACAGATCCCTCGCCGGCGGGAGCACGTGGCAGACCTTCGGGGCTCCGAACGCGACCGTCGCCGCGGCGCGGACCGCTTTCCCCGGGATCCGGCCGGTGTCGGAGGAAAGCCCCGACGGGACGTCGGCGGCGACGACGGGCCGACCGGCCGCGTTGATCGCGCCGACCGCCCGCGCCGCCGGTCCGGAAAGCGGGCGGTCGAGCCCGGTACCGAAGAGCGCGTCGACGACCCCGTCGGCTTCCCGAAGCGCCCCGGCGAGCGTCGCGAAGCCCTTCCGGCCGGTCAGCGGCTCGAGCGGGAGACCCGCCTTCCGTGCAAGAGCGGCGTTCGACGCCGCGTCCCCGCGGTACGCGTCGGGGTCGCCGAGGGTGAATACGCGCACCGAAAAGCGCATCCCGTCGAGCAGCCGGGCGGCGGCCAGACCGTCGCCGCCGTTGTTGCCGGGACCGCAGACCACCACGATACGGCGCCAGGCCGCGAACTCGCGGGCGATCCCGGTGGAGAGGGCGCGGGCCGCGTTCTCCATGAGGGTCGCGGATGGCACGCCGCCGCGGATCGTCGCCGCATCCGCCGCGCGCATCCGGCGCGCGTCGACGACGGGAATCACGCCGGCCGGGGTGGCGCGAAAAGCGCCATCGCCCGCGCGGTCGCGTGGGGATAGTCGTCGTCGGATCGATCGCGCCGCGCGAGGTCCCGGGCGAGCGTCTCGAGATCCTCGGGGCGGTCCACGTCGTACCCGGGCGCCAGAAGGCGGACCCGGAGACCGGCCGTCCGGGCGCGCTCCACGGTGGCCTCGAGCGTCCGCTCGGACGACCACGGAATCTCCCGGAAGACGGCCGCCGTCGGCGTCCCGCTTGCGAGCGCGATCGCGCAGTATCCGCCGTCCTGCGCCGGAACGAGCGCGACATCGGCTTCCCCTTCCACCGCCGCGAAGAGGGCGGCGAGCGACTTCCGCGGCAGCGCCGGATGGTCCGATCCCACGGCGAGAACCGAGTCCGCGCCGCGGAACCGTTCCGCCTCGAACGCCGCGGCCAGGCGCCGGCCGAGGTCGCCCGGGTCCTGGACCTCGAGACGCCAGTCGCCGCCGAAGATCGCGGCCAGGTCGGCGTCGCGGGGGTCCGGGTCGGCGTAGAGCGCCGCCGACCAGCCGGGTCCGGCGTAGACGCGGGCCGCGTCTTCGAGGAACGCGCGATACAGGCGAGCGGCACCGTCGGGAGACAGGACGCCGGCGAGCCGCGTCTTGACGCTTCCGGGGATGGGAGCGCGGGCGAAGAGGACGAGCGTCCGCGAGTCGGTCACGCCCGAATTATCCGTCGGCTGACGGCGGATGTCGGATAGCGGATGGCTGTCCTGTTCAGCCGGCCCTGTTCAGCCGGCTTTCTTGTTCTCTTTGGGCAGGACCGAAACGAAGACGTTCTTCTGCAGGTAGGACGTCAGGTTGGAGACCCCGTCCCGCAGCGCGATTGCGAGCTTCTGGCCGCCCGGGACCACGATCAACTGGACGTCGTAGTAGAAGTCCTTCTTCTGTGCGCCGGTCAGCTCCTTGGCTGGAACGCTCACCGCCTGGCGCTGCACCTGCAGATCGGACTGCTTTCCGACCGCGTCCAGAACGACGAAGTAGACGAAGAACTGCCCCTCGTATCGGTCTCCGGACGGAACGAGCCCGAGCTTGCCGACCGGCACCGCGACGCGGACCGGGAGAACGTAGTTCTCGTTGTCGTACGGCTTCGGGTCTCCCACCGTCAGGCTCACGTTCAGCGGGTTATCGCTCCGGGGATAGAAGAGGCTCGCAACGACCGCTTCGGCGGTGCGCGTCTCGGTCGACTTCTCCAGGAGCCCCTTCCGCGAGCGGACCTTCAGACCCTTGCGCTTCGTCCGGACTTCCACGGAGTGCGGGCGGTCCGACGCCGCGCTCGTGGTGCGATATCCGATCGAGTAGAAGTTGGAGAAGTCCTTCGCGAGCTCGTTCAGGCTGTCCTTCCAGTCGTTGGTGTTGACCGCCGCCATCCCGCCGGTCTGCTCGGCGAACATCTGAAGCGGAGCCTGCGTGTTCTGGCGCATGAGGAAGCTCGAGGGCCGGGCTTCCATGTAGCGGTTCTCGGCCGACACCATCTCATCGCCCGCCAGACCCGACGCGTCGAGCGCCCAGATGGTGACGCCGTTCGAGTTCGCGGTCTGCGCCACCGTGGCGTAGCGGGAGTTCATGTCGAACTCGAGCCCCTCGAGGCTGCTCGCTCCTCCCGGGTACTTCTGGCGGATCGCGTCGAACAGCTCGGCGCCGGCGGACGAGGGAAGCCCCTCGGAGACGTAGATGAAGACCTTGCGCCCCTCGACGCCAGCGAGACCGTTCATCGTCGTCTTCAGGGCGTCCACCGCGAACTGGAGGTCGTTGCGCATCGACTGCGCCTGGGAGCGGGCGACGCGGATCGCCTCGTCTTCGCTCTTCGAATCGTTGATCCGCGTGAGAGCGTCGCGCCGCTCCCCCGCGAGCGTCGTTCCGCCGCCGGTCTCCATCTCGGTCTGTTCGATCGCCGCCAGGACGTCCCCCTTCTCCGACGTGAAGCGGCGCTTCACTTTGAGCGAGCGGTTGTACGTGACCACCATCGCCTCGGCCTGAGGTCCCACGGCCGTGGAGAGAAATTCCTTCAAGCGCTTGAACATCCGGTTCCGGTTCTGCGGCTGGATGTTCAGGTTGTCGATGTACACGACGTAACGGGCCTTCAACTGGCTCGGCACCTCGGTCGCGGCCTCGGGGGAGTCGAGCGGGACGGTCTTGCCGTCCTCGAGCAGCACCTTTCCGCCGGTCACCGCATAGAAGTTGGAGATCGTCTGCGGGACTCCGTCCTGGAAGACCTCGAAGTCGTCCTTCGTGAGGTCGGGAACGCGGTTGCCTTTCGAGTCCGTCACGATCACCTCGACGTTCGTGACCGATACCTCGACGCGCTCGGACACGGGCGGCATGGCGTGCGTCGAGTCGGGTCGGGAGGCGCCGGCGGCCGGAGCGGCGGGGCGGGGGGACGGTGCCGGCGGCGGCGGCGCCGACTGCCCGAGAAGGGCCGAGGCGACCAGCAGAACCACCGTGAGAGCAGCCTTTTTCAAGGGGTTTCCTCCTGTCGAGCCAAGCGACCCGGCGGACCGATTATTCCCCGGACGCCCGTCGCGACGACGCGAGTTCGGGCGGGTTCGGCCCATGGCGGTGCTCTCCGCGTCCGACGCGGACCGCGTGAAGAGACATTCGACTTTGGAAGGAGACCCGAAAACGACGGCGCGCAGCGTGCGTCGAATGGTCGTTTCTTCCTCGAAAAAAAGCCGGTTGCTTTAGGTTTCGGAATTCAACAGAATTCCGGCTCCGGGGCGGACCCCCCGCCCGGTGGGAGAGAAAGAAAAAGGAGCGGGTTCAGCATGGTGACGCACCGAGGACGTTCGTTTCTGCGGGGCGCGACCTCGGTCGCCCTCCTCCTCCTCTCGGCCGTCCTCGTGTCCGGCTGCAACAAGATCAAGTCGAAGCAGGAGATCAAGAAGGGCAACGACTTCTTCAAGGCCGCTCAGTACCAGACAGCGCTCGCGGCCTACCAGGAGGCGATGCGCCTCGACCCCAACGAGAAGAAGCTCCACAAGAACGTGGGCCTCGCGTACATGGGGCTCTACCAGCCCGGCTCCAAGCACCCCAAGGACCTCGAGTACGCCTCCAAGGCAATCGAGCATCTGAAGGTCTACACCGAGGCATTTCCGCAGGACAAGAAGGCCCGGGAGTTCCTGGTCTCGCTGTACCTGAGTACCGAGCGCTTCGACGACGCGATCGCCTTCTACCAGGGGATGGTCAAGGAAGATCCGAAAGACACGAAGGCAATGCAGTCGCTGGCGCAGATGTACTTCAAGAAGGGGGACGTCGACAACGCCGTTTCCTGGCTCAAGAAGCGGCTGGAAGCCGAGACGACCCCGGAGGCGAAGGCCGAGGTCTACTACTTCATCGGAGTCCAGGCCTGGGACCGCTCCTACAACTTCCCGGACCTCGATCCGGTCCAGCGGGCCCACATCGTAGACGAGGGACTGGACGCCCTGAACAAAGCCCTGCAGATCAAACCCGACTATTTCGAGGCACTTTCCTACGTGAACCTGCTCTATCGGGAGAAGGCCAAGATCGAGGCGGACCCGGCGAAAAAGCAGGAGTACGTCGACACCGCCAACAAGTACCTCCAGCAGGCATTGGAATTGCGAAAGAAAGCCCTGGCGAGAACGCCGACGCCGGAACCGCTCAAGTCGTAGCGGGGTCTATACGGTCGGGAGAAGCCAATGTTCGAAGACGTTCTGATCGAGTCGGCTCCGCACAAGGGCAAGGGACGGAAGCTCGTCTCATTGCCCGTTGCGCTCGCCCTGCACCTGGTGGTGATCGGTATCGTTGTCGGGGCTTCCATCTGGTTCGTCGACGACGTCCAGGAGCCGCCGATCCCGGTCACGTTCTATGCGGCGGCCCCGCCCCCGCCCCCGCCCCCTCCCGCTGCCGCGCCCAAGCCGGCCGCACCGAAGCCGGAGGTCGTCAAGCCGGTGCCGGTCCGGCCGTCCGAAATGACGGCGCCGACGATCATTCCCGAGAAGGTTCCGGAGCCATCGGCGGCGCCGGAGCCGGAAGCGGCAGCCACCGAGGGAGTCGAGGGTGGAGTCGAGGGCGGAGTGCCGGGGGGCGTGCCCGGAGGGGTCATCGGCGGAGTCGTGGGAGGGACCGGCCCCGGGCTCGCCGACGAGCCGCTTCGCGTCGGCGGGGACGTCAAGGCGCCCCAGCTGACGAACCGCATCGAGCCGCAGTATCCGGAGGCCGCCCGGAAGGCCCGGATGGAGGGGGTCGTCATCCTGGAGGCGATCATCACGGCGAGCGGAAGCGTGGAGGACGTCAAGGTCCTGAAGTCCGTCAACCCCCTTCTGGACGCGGCCGCGTCGCGAGCCGTCCAGCAATGGAGATATCGACCGGCGACCCTGAACGGGCGCGCGGTCCGCGTGTATCTGACCGTAACCGTAACCTTCAACCTGCACTAGGATGGCGCCGGGCGCTGGACGAAGAACGAATTAGAGAAGGAGCGTTTCCATGAGTTTCGACCCAGTAGAGCTCTGGCACACCATGACGCCCCTGGCCAAGGGGGTGGCCGTGCTCCTCATCATCATGTCGGTCTACTCGCTGACCGTGGCGATCGAGCGGTGGATCTTCTTCTCCAAGGCGAAGAAGCAATCCCTCGCGTTCGCCAAGCTCGTAACCCTGCATCTCAAGCAGGACAAGCTCCAGGAGGCGATCGACTCCTCCAAGAAGTACAAGCAGAGCCACCTGGCTCGGGTCGTGTCGGCCGGCCTCTACGAGTTCCAGCACGACATGTCGAGCGGCTCCGTGGACATCGTGGGCCATGACCCGATCGAGGCTGCCGAGAGGGCCATCGAGCGCGAGGCCCTCATGACCACGGCCGACATGCGCAAGGGCCTCTCGGGGCTGGCCACGATCGGCACCACGGCTCCCTTCATCGGTCTCTTCGGAACCGTCATCGGCATCATCAACGCGTTCCGCGGAATGGCGATGACCGGGTCGGGCGGCATCGCGGCGGTGTCCACGGGTATCGCCGAGGCGCTCGTCACCACCGCGCTCGGCCTCTTCGTGGCAATCCCGGCGGTGTGGCTTTTCAACATCTTCACGAACAAGATCGAGCGCTTCCAGGTCGAGATGTCCAACTCCGCCTCGGAGCTCATCGACTACTTCATCAAGCGGCGCGGAGCGGGAGTCAACCTCTCCATGCGCGCGTCCTAGTTTTTCGGGAACCCGGGAGGTACGGCAATGGGCATGGGAGGCGGCGGCGGCAGCCGGCACAGCGTTCAGAGTGACATCAACGTCACGCCCCTCGTCGACGTCTGTCTCGTTCTCCTCATCATCTTCATGGTCGTCACCCCGCTCCTCCAGAAGGGGATCCCGATTCAGCTGCCCACCACGGATAACCCCGGGAAGAAGCCGGAGAACGAGAAGCAGAAACTCATCACGGTCGAGTGGCAGACTCCGCCCAAGTACTACATCGGCTCGAAGTGGTTCCCGAAGGAGGACTTTCAGAAAGAGCTGGACGAGATGTTCCAGCGTTCGCCGACCACGGAGCTCGTGATCAAGGCAGATCAGCGCCTGAAGTACGGTGAGGTCAAGGAAGTGATGAAGATGACCAAGGAAGCGGGCTTCCAGGACGTCGGACTCATCACGGACAAGAAACAGGCCGGCGCCGCCAAACCGGGCGCGAGCTGATCCCGAACAGAAGAACAAGGAGAGCGGTTCAATGGCAATGGCGGGAGTCGGCGGCTCACCCGGCGCTTACAAGAGCGACATCAACATAACGCCGCTGGTGGACGTCGTGCTCGTCCTCCTCATCATCTTCATGGTGATCACGCCTCTGCTGCAGATGGGCTATGACGTCAAGGTTCCGCCGAAGGCCACGGTCGACACGCCCCCGCCTTCGCTCGACCAGCTGATCGTCTCGGTCACGGCCCAGAATCGCATCTACCTGAACAAGGAACCGCTCGAGAAGCAGGCGCTGGCGCTGCGTCTCTCGGAGATCCTCAAGAACCGGCGGGACAAGACCGTATTCGTCTCGGCGGACGACTCCGCCCTTTATGGAGAGGTCGCGAGCGTCATGGACATCGTCCGCACCGCCGGCGGGGACAAGACGACCATCGGCATCGTTCTGGAGACGGTGCCGGTCGAGGGCGTCCTGGCGACGCCCGCCGCCGCCCCGGCGCCCGCACCCGCTCAGTAACTTCGAGCGGGTTCCGCTCCCTTTTTCGGAGATCTGTCTCCCCGCATCGGATCGACCGTCAGCTGATATATCCTTGCGCGCCCCGTACGGACGGGGGTGCGCTCCCGCTCCGGCGGGCCCAGCGGATCCCGGCGAAATAGAGGAGTTGGCATGTCATACGACCTGGCGCTGCCCCTGATCTTCGTCTTCTCGATCGGCTCGCTCTTCGTGGCGGGCTACCTGATCTCGTGGGTCTTGAAGCGCGACACCGGGACCCCGGCAATGCAGGAAATCTCGAACGCGATCAAGGAGGGCGCCGAGGCCTTCCTGCGCCGGCAGAATCGGACGATTCTCCTTCTCGCCGGGCTCCTCGCGGGGCTCATCTTCGTGCTCTACGCGTTCGTACGGTCGCACCACGACTTCGATCCGGTTCCGACTGCGCTCCGCCTGGCGTTCTGGACCACCCTTTCCTTCCTGCTGGGCGCGGCATGCTCGGTCATTGCCGGGTACATCGGAATGTGGATCTCGATCCGCTCGAACATCCGGACGGCGTCGGCCGCGCGAAGCTCCCTGAACGACGCGCTCCGGATCGCCCTCCGGGGCGGGGCCGTGTCGGGGCTCTTCGTCGTGGCGATGTCGCTCTTCGGCGTCGGCGGGCTCTACTGGCTGGTCAGCCGGTTCACCGCGGTGCCGGAGCCGCAGATCCCGCTCCTGATCGTGGGATACGGGTTCGGCGCCTCCTTCGTGGCTCTTTTCGCCCAGCTGGGCGGCGGGATCTACACGAAGGCCGCGGACGTCGGCGCTGACCTCGTCGGAAAAGTGGAAGCGGGTATCCCGGAGGACGACCCGCGAAACCCGGCGGTCATCGCGGACCTGGTCGGCGACAACGTCGGAGACTGCGCGGGCCGCGGCGCGGACCTGTTCGAATCGACCGCGGCCGAGAACATCGGCGCGATGATCCTGGGCGCGACGCTGGCCGCGACGGCCGAGCGCGCCGGGATGGCCTTCGCAGCCGGAGTCGTCGGCGTGATGCTGTTTCCGCTGGTTGCGCGCGCCTTCGGTCTGCTGGCGTCGATCATCGGAATCTTCTTCGTCCACACGCGCGAGGACCGCGACCCGATGCAGGCGTTGAACCGCGGCTACTACCTGGCCGCGACGCTCGCGATCGCCGGCTTCTTCGTCGCGACGCGGTGGCTCCTCTACAACCCCTCGGCTCCCGACGCGTGGTGGAAGTTCTTCCTCTGCGGCATCATCGGCGTGCTGACGTCGGTCGCCTTCGTCTATATCACTCAGTACTACACTGAGTATCGCTACCGGCCGGTCCGAGAGATCGCGGAGGCTTCGCAGACTGGCCCGGCCACGAACGTCATCGCCGGGTTCTCCGTGGGCTTCGAGTGCGTTCTCCTGCCGGTCCTGACGATCTCGGCGGCGATCCTCGCCTCGTTCAAGATCGGGGCGTGGGCGCTGCCCGGCGCCGGCCTCTTCGGAACCGCCGTCGCGACGATGGGGATGCTCGGAACCGCTGCCTACATTCTCGCCATGGACACGTTCGGCCCGATCACCGACAACGCCGGCGGAATCGTCGAGATGTCACGGCAGCCCGAGGAGATCCGGAGGATGACGGACCGGCTGGACTCCGTGGGCAACACGACCAAGGCCCTCACGAAGGGATATGCCATCGGTTCCGCGGCGCTCGCGGCCTTCCTCCTCTTCTCGGCCTACCTCGACGAGCTCAAGAACTACGGCGCCGAGCTCCTCTCGGTCAACATCGCGAAGCCCGAGGTCTTCATCGGCGGCCTCCTGGGGGCGATGCTCGTCTTCTTCTTCTCGGGCCTCGCGATCCGCGCGGTCGGAAAGGCGGCGGGCGTCGTAATCCAGGACGTGCGGGAGCAGTTCCGCGAGCATCCCGGGATCATGCAGGGAACCGAAAAGCCGAACTACGGACGGACAGTCGACATCGTGACGCGGGGAGCGCTGAAGCAGATGATCGCACCCGGTCTCGTCGCGGTCGGTACGCCGATCGCGGTCGGTCTCGTGTTCAAGCTCTTCCACGTGGGAGCCGAGGCGGTCGCCGCGCTCCTCATGGTCGGAACGATCGCGGGCATCGTCGTGGCGACGATGCTGAACAACTCGGGAGGCGCCTGGGACAACGCCAAGAAATACATCGAGACCGGCGCGCTCGGGGGCAAGGGCTCTCCGACGCACAAGGCCGCGGTCGTGGGC
>JBKPMI010000352.1:0-1787 GCA_046732075.1 Acidobacteriota bacterium
CGCGCGCTTCTCGACGCGAACCCGAGGCCGAGCCGCACCGAGGTCCAGGAGGCGCTCGCCGGGAACCTCTGCCGGTGCACCGGGTACGTGAAGATCTTCGAGGCCGTGGAGCTCGCCGCCGCGTGGATGCGGGGCGAAGACGCCCGCCCATCGCAGGAGGCGCTCTACGGCCGCGACTTTGACGAATCGGGACTTCTCCCGGTTCTGAATCGATGACTCGCATTCGCACGCGCGTCGTCGGCCGGCCGCTCGTCAAGGTGGACGCGGCCGCGAAGGTGACGGGACAGACCCGTTTCGCCGACGACCTTTTCCTGCCGCGGATGCTCCACTGCAAGCTGCTGCGCTCGAGGGTGGCCCACGCGCGTCTTCTCCGCGTGGATGCCTCGCCGGCGCTCGCGATGCCGGGAGTGGTCGCGGTCGCGACCGGTAAGGATCTTCCCGTCGCTTTCGGGATCCTTCCGGTGTCCCAGGACGAGCACGCGCTCGCGGTCGACCGCGTCCGCTACGTGGGGGATCCGATCGCCGCGGTGGCGGCGGTCGACGAGGACGCCGCTTTCGACGCGCTCGCCGCAATCGAGGTCGAGTACGAACCGCTCCCTCCCATCGGCTCAATCGAGGACGCGGTTGCCCATCCCGAGCCGGGCATGCACGACTATGGCGACGCGGGCAACTTCCACAAGCTCGTGTCGATGGAGTTCGGCGATACCGAGAAGGGATTTTCCGAGGCGGACCGCGTCTACGACGATCTCTTCTTCTACGAGGGCTCGACGCACCTGCCGATCGAGCAGCACGCGGCGGTCGCGGACTTCGGCCCGGACGGCAAGGTCACCCTGTGGTCCTCGACGCAGACGCCGCACTACGTCCACCGCGCGCTCGCGAAGGTTCTCGGGATGCCCGCGTCGCGCATCCGGGTGATTGCAACTCCGAACGGCGGCGGCTTCGGCGGCAAGTCGGACCCGTTCAACCACGAGATCGTTGTGGCCCATCTCTCGCGCGTCACGGGCCGGCCGGTGAAGATCTGCCTCACTCGCGAGGAAGTCTTCTACTGCCATCGGGGACGCCACCCGACCCTGATGCGGGTCCGGACCGGAGTGAAGAAGAGCGGTGCAATCACGGCCATGCACTTCCAGACCGCGCTCGACGGCGGCGGATACGGGTCGTACGGCGTGGCCTCGACGTACTACACCGGTGCCCTGCAGACGGTGACCTACCGGGTCCCGTCCTACCGCTTCGACGGAGCGCGCGTCTTCACCAACAAGCCGCCGTGCGGCCCGAAGCGCGGCCACGGAACCCCGCAGCCCCGGTACGCGCTCGAGGTGCAACTCGACAAGATCGCGTGCGACCTGGGCCTCGACCCGGCGGAGCTGCGCAAACAGCAGCTCGTCGCGGCCGGCACCGTCACCGCGAACTTCCTGCGGGTCGGCTCGATGGGCCTCGGCGCCTGCATCGACAAGGTCGTCGAGGCTTCCGGCTGGCGCGAGCGGCGCGGCCGCATGCCTCCGGGAAAAGGCCTCGGACTGGCCTGCTCCTCCTACATCTGCGGCGCGGGCCTGCCCATCTACTGGAACTCAATGCCGCAGTCGGGCGTGCAGCTGAAGCTCGACCGCAGCGGGGGAGTGACGGTTTTCTGCGGCTCGACCGACATCGGCCAGGGGAGCGACTCGGTGCTCGCGTCCGTCGTCGCCGAGGTCCTCGGCGTCGAGCCGCTCGACATCCGCATCGTTACCGGCGACACGGATCTCACCCCCGTGGACCTCGGCTCCTACTCGTCCCGCGTGACGCTCATG
>JBKPMI010000353.1:0-7028 GCA_046732075.1 Acidobacteriota bacterium
ATCCCATGTCGGCCGTTCCCCACCCGGCAACCGAGCACGAATTCTCCTCGCCGCCGCCGAAGGTCCGCCTCGTCAACGCCTTCGAGCGCCCCTTCGAGAACGTGGTCGCGACGGCGCGCACGTGCTACTCGTCGAAGGGGATCGTCACCGAGGATCAGGCCTCGGCGAGGCCCGAGCGGCGCGACGCCCTCGCGAAGTCCATCTATGCGGCGGGCCACCACACGACCTTCCAGCACGCGCACTTCCAGTTTGCGATCGAGAACGTGTCGCGCCAGTTCCTCTGGTCGTTCCTGCACTCGCACCCGTTCTACAACTCGGAGCAGGTCTCGCAGAGGTACGTCGAGGTCCGGTCCGGCAACTACGCGGTCCCCCCGATGGGCGCGCCCGAGCGGGAGATCTTCGAGACCGCGGCCCGGCGGCAGGAGCAGGCCTACCGGCGGCTGACCGAGCTCCTGACTCCACTCGCCGGCGAGCGCTACTTCGGCCTCTTCCCCGGGAGGCTCCGCGGAGACGGCCGGGAGCGTTTCGGCGGCGCGATCCAGAAGAGGGCCCAGGAGATCGCGCGATACGTCCTTCCGGTCGCGACCTTCGCGTACCTGTACCACACGGTCTCGGGCATCACGCTCTTCCGCTACTGGCGGCTCTGCGAGACCCACGACGCCCCGCTCGAGCAGCGCGCGGTCGTCTCCCGGATGGTCGAGGCGGTCCTCGACTACGACCCGCTCTACCGATCCGTTCTCCAGGACCCCGTCCCGATCGAGGAGACGCCGGAGTACGCCGCCTTCCAGGCGCTGCCGCGCGCGAGCGCGTCCGACCGGGAGTTCCGCGCGGAGTTCGACCGCGACCTGAACGGCCGCGTTTCCCGGCTGGTCGACTGGAAGGCGAACAACGAGGAGGTCCTCGCCGCGTCGGTCCGTGAAGTCCTCGGTGTTCCCCGCTCCGCGCTCTCCGACGGCGACGCGATCCTCCTCGTTCTCGACCCCGGCCGGAACCGCCTGCTCGGAGAGACGATGACGCTCACGACGCACGGCAAGCTGTCGCGAGCGCTCTTCCACCCCTCCTACACGTTCCGCAAGAAGCTCTCGCACACGGCCGACAGCCAGGACCAACGCCACCGCATGACACCGGGCTCGCGGCCCGCCCTGCCCGCGTACCTCTCGGAGGAGCCGGACTACGTGGTGCCGATGCTGGTCGGAGAGATCCCGGAGGCGCTCGAGCTCTACGAGCAGACGATGCGCGCGACGTGGGAGGCGATCAACCAGCTCCGCGCGCGGGGAGTCGCGGATGAGTTCGCGGCCTACCTGCTCCCGAACGCCGTGGCGATCCGGTTCACGGAGTCGGCCGACCTCCTGAACCTGCACCACAAGTTCGCGATGCGTCTCTGCTACAACGCCCAGGAGGAGATCTGGCGCGCGTCTCTCGACGAAGCTCTCCAGATCCGGGAAGTGAACCCCCGAATCGGCCCCTGGCTCCTTCCGCCGTGCACGCTGCGGCACCATGCCGCCGTGCGTCCGGTCTGTCCGGAGGGGGATCGCTTCTGCGGGGTCGTCGTCTGGCGAATGGAGGCGGCCGATTACGTTCGGGCGCTCTAGCTTCCGCGCCGCCACGACGGCGGCGGTTTTTCTCCTGCTTTCCCCGGCCCTTCGGGCGCAGGACCGTTTTCGCCTGGAGCTCTTCCATGGCACGGCCTACAGCGCCCCCTCGTCACTGACGATCGAGCAGCCCGGAGAGGACCGGATTGCGTTCAGCGCCCACTGGGTCACGCGCCGACTGGCCGACGCTCCCTATTTCGCGGCCCGGATCGCGCTGTGGGGCCAGAAGACCGGTTGGGAGCTCCAGTTTCTCCACCACAAGATGTATCTGACGAACGGCCCTCCGGAGATCGAGCACTTCGAGATCACCCACGGCTGGAACCTGCTCACGATCCAGCGCGCGACCCACGGGCGTCTCCTCGACTGGCGCGTGGGCGTCGGACCCGTGATCACGCATGCGGATGGAGTGATTCGCGGCGAAGACGTCGATCGCGGCGGCGGCTTCTTCGGTCAGGGCTACTACCTCTCCGGCGCGGGCGCGATCGCGGGCGCCGGCAAGAGCGTGAAGATCTGGCGGGGGTTGCGGGCGACCGCCGAAGGACAGGCCACCGCTTCGTGGGCGCGCATTCCGCTCTTCCGGACGAGCGGTCACGCGAGCACCGCGAACTACGCCTTCCACTTTCTCATCGGACTCGGATTCGGCATCTAGAACCGCGCGATCGCCCGATCGCCGCGGCACAGATGTTGCACTTTTTTCGAGACGTCCGGCCTCACGAATCCAAGCAAACTCATCCAACGTGAGTTCGGATTCTGGAAACTTTTTCTTTTCACGGTTAGGAGGTAACCATCCATGGCGTATCGAGACAGAAACGAGCGCGGCGACCGAAACGAGGAATTCCGGAATCGCGGTAGTCAGGATTCCGAGGGATATCCCCGGGAGAACTTCGGACAGCGTTCCGGCCGCGAGCGCTTCCGGGACACGTTCGGCGCGAGCGAATCGAATTTCGCGAGCGGAGTCTATGGTCAGCACGGCGGCTACAGCGAAGAGGGCGGATACGACCGGGAGCGCCGCCAGGGGCTGCAGCCCGAGGGCTATCGCCGCTACGGCGAGAGCTACGGCCGCGGACCCGAGGGCTTCGATCGGGAGAGCGGAAGTTACGGCGGTTACGGCTCCGGATTCGGCGGCGCATCCGGATCGTACGGACGGTCGAGCGGACTCGGTGGCAACTGGGAGCAGTCCGGCGGGACCCGCGGCTACGGCTCCGAGTTCGGCCGCAGCACGTCGGAGTTCGGCGGAACGGGCTACGGCGACTTTTCGCGCGATAGCGCGCTCACGCGCGGGCGCTTCACCGGCCGCGGGCCCAAGGGCTACGTCCGTTCGGACGAGCGCATCAAGGAGGACGTGAGCGACCGGCTCGAGCAGCACGGTGAGATCGACGCGAGCGAGATCGAGGTCCAGGTTTCCCGCGGAGAGGTGACCCTCGAGGGCACCGTCGAGGACCGCCGGACCAAGAGGCTGGCGGAGGACGTCATCGAGACCTGCCCGGGCGTCAAACAGGTCCACAACCGGATCCGCGTCCAGGGCAACGGTGCCGAGCGCGCGAAGTCGTCGCAGTCGACCTCGAACGTCGGGACCTCTTCGCGGACGTCGACCCGCAGCTAGCACGTCCTTTCGGCGCCGTTCCTGGCGCCGGCACTCTTCGAGGCGCTTCGTGCCACCCGGCCGAAGCGCCTTTTTTTCGCCTCGGCCCTTTCTCCGGATAGACTTCGCGGGCAACGACGGAGTCGCCGATGAACCGTTCCCGACGCTGGTCTTCGATCCTGTTGCTCGCCGCGGCCGTCGCGGTGCTCGCGACCTTCGCGACGTGCAGCGGCACGAAGCACACCGTGGCGCGGATCGTCACCCCCGCGGCGCGGCCGACCGAGGTCTTCGTCCCGGTCCCCACGGACGTCCCCGCGCCTCCGGCTCCTCCGCCGACCCGGGCTCCCCAGGTGGTTTCGCCGGTTGCGCCCCCCTCGCCGACCCGTGCGCCGATGCGCGTCGTGACGGCGCCCGCGGCCCCAGCCGAGCAGTCGCCCGGCGTCCTCTACGAAAAAATGGTGCCGACGGCGGTCCCCGTGACGCCGATGCAGCCGACCGCGGTCCCGGCGGCGCCGATGCGGGCGACCGCGATCCCGCCGACGCCGTTCCGCCCGACGCCGACGGAGCCGCCTCCCCCTACGGAGACGCGGGTTCCGACGCCGCGGTCAACGCGCGAGCCACGTCCGACGGCGACCCCCAAACCGGGCCGCGCTCCGAAGGCCGGCACCTACTACGAGGACGAGCAGGGGCGTCCGCTCCCGACTCCGACCCCGCCCGACTAGGGAACGGCGTCTTTCGCCCGGCTCGCTTCTGGTAGAAAATCGCCACTTCCCAAAGAGGTCCTCATGAAGAACCGATCCCGCTCGGCCACCCCCACGGAGGACCGCCGCGCGCCAAAAGGAAAACGCGTCGATCGAAGAACGTTTCTGGGTCAGCTGGGCATCGGCGCCGGCGCCGCGGCGGGCTTGACCGCCTCAGCATCGACGCTCTTCGCCCAGCCCGGCAAGGACCCCGCCTCCGTGGAGGGGGTCGTCCGAATCCGGCAGGCCCAGGCGTTCGATGTCCGGATGCGCGCCGCGGAACTCGCGCGCAAGCGGAAGATCGTCGATCAAACCCCGAACGGCGATGAGAATCTCTACCCCAATCGGATCGGGAACTACTCCAAGGGGCTTCCCCACAACAACCTCGGCGAGGTCGACCCGGCGGCGTACAACGCGTTCCTCGCGGCGCTCGCGAGCGCCGACCCGGACGATTTCGAGCATCTCCCGATGGGCCTCGGCCGGAAGCTGACCAACCCGCTCTCCGGAATGGCGTTCGACCTGGAGGGACCGGACTCTCACCACCTCGCGCAGGCGCCGGCGCCGCGTCTCGCGAGCGCCGAGGCCGCCGCCGACCTGGGCGAGGTCTACTGGATGGCGCTCGCGCGCGACATCCACTTCGGTGAGTGGGAATCGAATCCCCTGATCGCGCAAGCCGCCGAGGACCTCACGCGGTTCTCGGACTTCCGGGGACCGCGGAACGGCTTCTCCGTCACGCCCGGCACGCTCTTCCGGGGCAACACCGCCGGCGACCTCGTGGGTCCCTATCTGTCCCAGTTTCTCTGGGCGGACATCCCGATGGGGGCGCTGCGGATCTCGCAGCGCATCTGGACCCTGCTCCCGGGGCAGGACTACCTCACGAGCTACAACGACTGGATCGCCTCGCAGAACGGGTTCGAGGACTATTCCTATTCGATCGACTCGACCGCGCGATACATCCGGAATCTCCGCGACCTCGGCCAGTGGGTGCACGTCGACGCCCTCTACCAGGCGTACCACCAGGCGTGCCTGATCCTGCTCGGCACCGGCGCGCCCTTCTCGGCCGGCAATCCTTACGCGTCGTCGGCGACCCAGATCGGGTTCGGGACGTTCGGCGGACCGCACATCCTGTCGCTCGTCACCGAGGTCGCCACGCGGGCTCTGAAGGCCGTGTGGTACCAGAAGTGGTTCGTTCACCGGCGCCTGCGGCCGGAGGCGATCGCCGGGCTCGTGCACAACACCCGCACCGGAGCCGCGGCGTATCCGGTGCACTCCGACATCCTCAACTCGGCCGCCCTGGACGCCGTGCACTCGAAGTACGGGACGTATCTCCTGCCGATGCTCGCCCCGGAAGGTTCTCCGACCCATCCGTCGTACGGGGCGGGCCACGCGACCGTGGCCGGCGCGTGCGTGACGATCCTGAAGGCGTGGTTCGAAGGGTCGTTCGTTCTTCCGCGTCCGGTGGTTCCCGATGCCGCCGGGACGTCGCTCCTCGCCTGGACGGGAGCGCCGCTCACGGTGCAGAACGAGCTCGACAAGCTGGCCGCGAACGTCGCCATCGGACGCAACGGTGCCGGCTTCCACTATCGCTCGGATTACTGGCACTCGCTCCTCCTCGGGGAGAAGATCGCGGTCGGCATCCTGGAGGAGCAGCGGGACACCTACAAGGAGCTCTGCACCTTCTCGTTCCGCGGGTTCGAGGGTCAGACCATCACGGTCTAGGCTTGGAGGACATCCGGGAGCCGTCTCTCCGCGACGCGCTCCGGGCGTCGCCGGTGGAGGCGTACCGGAATTTCTTCCGCCTCCAGGAGCGGCTCCGCGACGAGGGCGAAACAGCGCGGATCCGCGAGCTCGCGCAGGAGCTCTGGGACGCGCTGCCCGAGCTCGCGTTCGCGTCGGACGAGGAGCGCGCGCGCTTCCACCACAACGTGGCCGTGTTCTTCGGGAGCCCGGGCGGCGCCGCCGACCTCTCGCGCGCGCGCCGGTGTTTCGGGGTCGCGCTCGACTGGTGGCGGGAACACGACGACTCCGGCTGGCACGCACGCGTGCTCCACAACTTCGCGACCGCGCTCTCGAACCTGGGATCGACCGAGTCCGAGCTCGGCGAAGCGGTGGACCTCTTCGAGCGGGCGCTCGCATGGCGCACGGCGGAGCGGGAGATCGCGCGGGCGGTCACGCTGCACCACCTCGGGATCGCGTGGCGGCGTCTGGCGGAGGTCGCGCCGGAGCGGGCGCCGGAGGCCCTGGAGAAGAGCGCGGCTGCGCTGAACGAAGCGGTCGGCATCCGCCGGCGCCACGGGCTGGCGGAGGGAGAGGCTCTGTCGCTCTTCCACCTCGCCCTGTCGCTGGAACGGTCGGGATCGGAGGACGCCACGTCCCGATTCGACGAGGCCGCCGCGGCGTTCGAGCGGCTGGGGATGGAATCGCAGGCGGAGGTCAGCCGGAAGCGGGGGCGCGCGAGCGGCTGAGCCGCGTCAGAGAAATCTGTCGAGCCGGAACCGGCCGGTCTTCTTCAGCACCGGCTCCCAGAGGTCGCCGACCTTCTTCAGCCGCGCCGGGACGTTGTCGATGCGGAAATCCTCGATCGCGACCCCCTTCTCCAGCTCCTTCCACGTCACCGGGGTCGAGACCGGCGCCCGCGGCTTGGGACGGATCGAATAGACAGAGGCGAGCGTCCGCCCCCAGGCGTTCTGGTTGTAGTCGACGAGCACGCGGCCCTTCGGCCGCTTCGCGACCTTGTACTCCGCGGTCACGAGATCCGGCTTGCGGATTTCCATCTGGAGGGCGAACTCCTTCGCGAAGGTCCAAACGTCCTTCTGCGTGGGGCCACGCACGATCGGCACGTAGACGTGAATGCCCTTGGAGCCCGTGGTCTTCGCGTAGTTGGCCATGCCCAGGGAATCGAGCGACTCGTGCACCAGGAACGCGGTGTCGATGACCTTACGGAAGTCCGCGCCGGGCACGGGGTCTAGGTCGAAGTGGAGATAGTCGGGCCGATCCACGTCGTCGCAGCGCGCATACCACTGGTTGAGATCGATGCACCCCAGATTGATCACCCACAGGAGCGCCGCGAGGTCCTGGACGATCGGGAAATCGATCAAGTTGCCGGAGCCGTGC
>JBKPMI010000354.1:0-3676 GCA_046732075.1 Acidobacteriota bacterium
GGAGGGCTGGGGCGTCGGAACCGTAAAGCACTCGCTCACATATTCCGGCGGACAGAGCCGCTCGTACACGCGCACGTACGCGCCCCTCTCGCGATACGGCTTCTCGGGATTCAGCCCGTTCACCCGACCCGCAGTGGTCGAGATCGCGGAGGGAATCCCGTTCGTCGCGCTGACCGGATGGGACCCGGAGAAGCTCTACGCCCTGAAGGGGGAGATCGTCTCGCGGGGGGTCGCGGCCGTGACCGGGATCCGGATGCCCGTGTTTCCGAAACGGCGGTTCCAGGACGGCGCCCCGGATCGTTCGACCGCCCGGACGCTCCGCGCGCCGCGCGAGTCCGACTATCGCGCCGAGTTTTTCTCCCTCTACGGCTGATCCGAGCATTCGCTCGCGCTACCCCGAGGGGGACTCGGAGCGGACGCGCTGGATCCGGGAGCGTCGCGGTCCGAGAGACCGGCTGGATCCGTTCGGCAAGCCGGCTTTCCGGATCGAGGACGAGCTCGCCGAAACCGGTCGAGTCGTCGCGTGCGCCACGGTCTTCCTGGCGAACCGCGAGTGTCCGTGGCACTGCCTCATGTGCGACCTCTGGCGCCACACGCTCTTGCGTAGCGTGCCGGAGGGGGCGATTCCCGCTCAGATCCGTCAGGTCCTGCCGGACCTCGGCCCCGCGCGCCGGATCAAGCTCTACAACGCCGGCAGCTTCTTCGACCCGAAGGCGATCCCGCCCGGCGACTACGCCGGCATCGCCGCGCTGCTCGATCGCTTCGAGCGCGTGACGGTCGAGTGCCACCCGGCGCTCGTCGGGAACTCGTGTTTCGCGTTCCACGACCTCGTGGGCGGACGCCTCGAGGTCGCGATCGGCCTGGAGACCGTCCATCCGGCGGTGCTTCCCCGCCTGAACAAGAACATGACGGCAGAAGGGTTCCGCCGGGCGGCCGGCGACCTCGCCCGCCGCGGAATCCCGCTGCGTTCGTTCGTGCTGGTCGGCCTCCCGTTCGTCACTCCGGCCGAGTCCGTCGAATGGTGCATCCGTTCGATCGGGTTCGCGTTCGACTGCGGTTCCTCGGTGGTGTCGATCATCCCCACGCGGACCGGCAACGGCGCCCTCGACGCTCTCGCCGCGTCGGGCGAGTTCGTCGCACCGACGCTCGCGATGCTCGAGGAGAGCGTCGCCCTCGGCGTGTCTTCCGGACGGGGGCGCGTTTTCGCCGACCTGTGGGACCTCGCGAGGCTGCGGGACTGCGAGGATTGCTTCGATGCGCGGGCGGAGCGGCTCGAGAGGATCAACCTCGAGCAGCGGGTGCCGGCGCCCGTCTCGTGCGCCGCCTGCGGAGGGGGACGGTGATCGATTGCGACCTGGCCGTGATCGGCTCGGGGTTCGCGGGCTCCCTCCTGTCGCTCGTGGCGCGGAGGATCGGGCTCAACGTGACGCTCGTCGAGCGGGGCACGCACCCGCGCTTCGCAATCGGGGAATCGTCCTCGCCGCTCGCGAATCTCCTCCTGGAGTCGCTCGCGGACCGCTACGGTCTTCCGCGGATCCGGCCGCTCGCGAGGTGGGGAACCTGGCGTCGCGCGTATCCGGAAGTCGCCTGCGGATTGAAGCGCGGCTTCACCTTCTACTCCCACGAACCGGGCCGGCGGTTCGCCGGACGGCCCGATCGGGACAACGAGCTCCTCGTCGCCGCGAGCCCGCGCGACGAGATCGCCGACACCCACTGGTACCGGCCGGACTTCGACCACTTCCTCGTCCGCGAAGCGGAGGCGGCGGGCGCGCGGTACCTCGATCGCACCGTAATCGAGCGGCTCGAGGAAAAAGGCAGCGGGATGTCCCTCTCCGCGAAGCGCGCCGGAGAGGCTCTGACGATCTCGGCTCGACTCGTCGTCGACGCTTCCGGGCCGCGCGGTTTTCTCTTCCGCAACCTGGGCCTCGGCGAGGAGAGCTTCGAGGCTCTGCCCGCGACCGAAGCTCTCTACACGCACTTCCGCGGAGTCGCCCGTCCGGGCGACCGGCCGGATCTCGCGGGCGCCGAGCAGCCGCCGTACAGGGTCGATGACGCCGCGGTCCACCACGTCTTCCCGGAGGGATGGATCTGGGTGCTGCGCTTCGGCAACGGGATCACGAGCGCGGGGGTGGCGGCCACCGCGCGCTTCGCCGGCGAGATCGGCTTTCGCGACGGCGCGCCCGCGTGGGACCGGCTCCTCCGGAAGCTTCCGACCGTCGCGGATCAATTCCGCGGCGCCGCGCCGATCCTCCCGTTCGTCCACCGCCCGTCCCTTTCGTTCCGGGTCGCGCGCGCGAGCGGCCCCGGCTGGACAATGCTCCCCTCCGCCGCCGCCTTCGTCGACCCCCTGCTGTCCACCGGATTTCCGTTGACGCTTCTCGGGATCGAGCGGCTCGCGCGCGCCCTCGAGGAGGATTGGGGATCACGTCGCCTCGCGCCGCGGCTCGAGGCGGATGCCCGGCGGACACTCTTCGAGGCGGATACGGCCGGGCTCCTCGTCGCCGCGCTGTACTCGACCTTCGCGGACTTTCGGGCGTTCACGGCCCTCGCGAAGCTCTACTTCGCCGCGGCGAGTTACTCCGAGGCCGCGCGCCGGCTCGGGCGGCCCGACCTCGCGGGCTCTTTTCTCTGCGGCGACCGGCCCGGCTTCGGCGAGGAGCTCGAGCAGTGCTGCCGGCAGGCGGTCTCCGCCTCCCCGGCGCAGAAGCGCGACCCCGCCTGGCAAAAGTCTCTGATCCGGCGCGCGGAACGCACGATTCGCCCGATCGACGTAGCCGGCCTCTCCGACCCGGCGCGCCGAAACTGGTTCCCGGTCGACGCGCGCGACCTCACATCCGGTGCGGCGAAGCTCGAGTCGACCGAGGCGGAAGTCCGGCGGATGTTGCGAAGGACCCGGATCGAGCCGCCTTCCCGGACCCGGAATGCGGCGGTTCCGCCGATTCCGGGCTGACGGCCCGTAGGCCGGGGCAATAGAATCCCCTCCCAAATGCGAGGTCTCCGATGTTGACGGTCGACGGCGCCTTCGAACGCATCGGGTCGGCTCTCCAGCAAAAGGGTTACGTCTTCGCCGCCGAGGAGAAGTCGGCCGACTCCTCCGGCGACCGGCTGGCCGTCTACACGTCTCCGGAGATGGCGGCCCGCGTCAGCTGGAAGGGCAGCGCGCGGATGCTCGTGCTCGAGGTGGACGCCGACGGCGGCTGGGTCGAGTTCGCGAGGCGCAGCTTCGGACCGAAGGGCCTGGAGGAGACCACGGTCGATGCGCTCGTGCGGGCTGTCGGCAACGAGGTGGCCGAGACGTCCACCGATTCGGATTGACATCCGGCTCCCGATAACTTCGGGGCGCCCGATCTCGTAGCTTTCCCCAGATGTCCCAGACGGAGGAACCTTGAAAGCCATTCTGCGTCTCGGCCTCTCCCTGCTCTTCCTGTCCCCGACACTTCTGATCGCCCAGGCGCCCACCCCCGCGCCGACTCCCGTGCCCACGCCGGGCGCCGGCGGCGCCGCCACCGCGCGGACGAAGGGGGAGGAGCCGCTCGCCCGCTCCCGCAACGAGCCCACGAAAGAGGAGCAGGCGCGAACGAAGACCGGCAAGGGCGAGACTCCGGGCAAGGAAGAAAAGGAAACGCCCAAGGGAGGTTTCTCCTCCGAGACCTTCGCCGGGCTGGAGCTGCGGTCC
>JBKPMI010000355.1:0-8236 GCA_046732075.1 Acidobacteriota bacterium
GTGCGGGGCCTCGCGGAGCTCGGGATCTTCGGCCTGACGATTCCGGAGGCCTACGGCGGCTACGGTTTCTCGTCGGCGGCGTACTGCCGTGTGACGGAAGAGATCGGCCGGACGGATGCATCCCTCGGAATCCTCGTGGGCGGGCATCAGTCGATCGGTCTGAAAGCGCTTCTCCTCTTCGGGACGGAGGAGCAGAAGGTGCGCTGGCTGCCGTCGCTCGCGAGCGGAGAAAAGATCGCGGCGTTCGCCCTGACCGAGCCGGAGGCCGGGAGCGACGCGGCGTCCATCCGGACGACCGCGCGGTACGAGCCGGAGAGCGACGAGTTCGTCCTCGACGGCACCAAGCACTGGATCTCCAACGGAGGGATCGCCGGCTTCTTCACGGTGTTCGCGAAGGACGTTGCGCTCGACGCGAAAGACGAGCACCGGCGCATCACCGCGTTCGCGGTCACGTCGGACATGGCGGGCCTGGAGATCGGACCCGAGGAGAAGAAGCTCGGCCTCAAGGGATCGTCGACCGTGCCGGTCTTCCTGAAGGGTGTGCGGGTCCCGGCAACCCACGTCATCGGAACCCGCGGCGCGGGATTCAAGGTCGCTGTCGAGGTGCTGAACACCGGCCGCACCTCGCTCGGGGCAGGTTGTCTCGGGGGATGCAAGGCGATGATGCGCGAGGCCGCGCTTCATGCGACGCAGCGGCGCCAGTTCGGCACCCGGATCGCCGACTTCGAGCTCACGCGCGCCAAGTTCGCCCGGATGGTCGTGAACACCTACGCGCTGGAGTCGATCGTGTACCTGACGGCGGGGCTCGTGGACCGGGGGCTCGCCGACTACTCGCTCGAGGGCGCAGCCTGCAAGGTCTTCGGCACCGAGACCGTCTGGAACGTGATCAACGACTCGCTGCAGATCGCGGGCGGCAACGGCTTCATGGAGGAGTACCCGTACGAACGCGCCCTGCGCGACTCGCGCGTGAACATGATCTTCGAGGGTACGAACGAGATCCTGCGCGTCCTCGTCGCCCTGACGGGGCTGCGCGAGGTCGGAGCCGACCTGGAGGAAGTCGCGCGCGCGCTGAAGACACCTCTCGGAAACCTCGGCATCCTCTCGGATTACGTCGGACGGAAAATCCGGGGCTACGTCGCGCCCGAGGGGGTCGAGTTCGTCGCGCCGCAGCTGGCCGCGGAAGCCGAGATCGTACGCCGCTACGTGCGGTCGTTCGCGACGGCGGCCGAGACCTTCGTCGCGAAGTACGGCAAGGACCTTCTCGAGCGCCAGTACCAGCAGGAGCGGCTGGCGAACGTGGCCGTCGACCTCTACGCGGCGCTCGCGGTGCTGTCCCGCGCGAGCTCGGCGATCCGCGCGCGCGGCCCGGAGAAGACGGCGGAGGAGATCCGCCTCGCCCGCGGGTTCGTCCGCGACGCCAAATACCGCGTCGTCGGGTCTCTCAAGGAGATGGAGAAGAACCGCGACCGGGTCCACGCTTCCGCGCGCGACGGGGAGCGGACCGCGAACTCCGTGACGGTCTCGGACGCGGGCGGGTACCGGTTCGACTTCTGGTAGGGAAGAGGCCCGGCGCGCCGGCGCCCCCACCCGGAAAGACGCCGCGCCGGAGAGCCGCCCGGACGTAGCGGATCGCCCGCGCGACGGCGGGCTCGAGTTCGAAGCCGAGCGCCAGGTTCGCCGCGATTGCCGAAGAGAGGATGCAACCCGTGCCGTGCGTGGCGCGCGTCGCGATCCGGGGGTAGTCGAAGACCCGGAGGGTCCCCTCCTTCCAGAGGAGGTCTCGCACCCGATCCCCGCGCTCATCGCCTCCGGTGATCAGGACGGCGGCGGCGCCGAGCTCGGAGATGCGGCGGGCCGCCTCCGCGAGATCCGCCTCGCTCTTCGCCGCGCGCATCCCCGCCAGGTGGGCGGCCTCGGAACGGTTCGGAGTGACGATGGCGCAGAGGGGGAGGATTCCCTTCCGGAGGGCGCGGAGGCCCGAGACGGTCAGCAGGGGGGATCCCGCGGTCGCGGCGAGCACCGGGTCGAGCACGACGTTCCGCGCGCGGTGGCGCCGCAGCCCGGCCGCGACCGCACGGACTCGCGCCTCGTCGTAGAGCATTCCGACCTTGACCGCAGCCGGCACGAGGTCCGGGAAAACGGCGTCGATCTGGCGCGCCACGAACCGCGGCGAGAACGGCTCGACCGCCCGGACGCCGCGCGTGTTCTGCGCGGTCCCGGCGACGACCACCGTCGCCGCCCAGACGCCGTGGGCCGACAGGGTCCGGACGTCCGCCTGGATCCCTGCGCCGCCGCCCGAGTCGGACCCGGCGATCGAGACGACCGTCGGCCGAAATCTCTTCCAGCCGCGTCCGGCCGCCATCGCAACACGTTAGCAAACGGGGCAGACGACGGCCCCGAATGTTAGAATTCGCGCCGGATTCGGGCGGGAGACTGGCAAATTCGGGGGGATCGCATGAAGACCGGACGGCCGACGCTTCGTTTCATGAATTCCATTGTTCGATCGTTTCTGTCGGCCCTCCTGGCCGCCGGCGTCGGCGCGAGCGGCGTCGCGGCGGCCGCTGAGAGGGTGGCGCCGTCGGCGAAGGTCTCCGGCAACGTATCCCTCGTTCCGATCGTGGGGGCCGCGAAAGCCGAGTTTCTCCGGAGCCTTCCGGGAAGGGTTCTGACCCCGCAGAGCCCGGCGCATCACGAGTGCCCGGGGGGCACGCCGCACGTCCAGGGCGTCGCGTGTGGATCCACGACGAACGATCAGCTCACGACGGACGGATCGTGTCCGCTCCAGGACAACAGCTACGCCGACTTCTACTCGTTCTCGGGCACCTCGGGGCAGTCGGTCACGATCACGATGTCGGCGTCGTACGACACGTTTCTCTTCCTCCTCGATCCCTCGGCGACGACCGTCGCCACCGACCACGCCAGCGCGGGCAACTTCACATCTCGAATCACGTTCACGCTGACGTCGACCGGTACGTGGTTCATCGTGGCCAACTCTTTCAATCCGAACGTCGTCGGAGCGTACTCTCTGAATCTGACGTGCGGCTCCGCTCCTCCTCCCGGCGCCTGCACGACCGACGCGACCACGCTGTGTCTGAACAACAACCGGTTCCAGGTCCGCGCGACGTTCGCAACGGGAGACGGGCAGACCGGTAACGGCATGGCGGTCACGGAGACGGTGGACACCGGTCTCTTCTGGTTCTTCAGCGCCAGCAACATCGAAGTCATCATCAAGGTCGTCAACGCCTGCAGCTTCGCGGGGGGACCCCGCTACTGGGTCTTCGCCGGAGGATTGACGAACGTGCAGGTAGTCCTCACCGTGACCGACACGCAGTCGGGGGTCACGAAGACCTACACGAATCCTCAGGGCACGGCCTTCGCGCCGATCCAGGACACGAACGCGTTCGCGACCTGTCCCTAGAGACACTCGGTATTCACGGACACGGGGGAGCGGTTTCGCTCCCTCGGCCCTCGCCCGAGTGAAACCGCCGACTGCGTTTGATAGGGTGAAAAACGGGAGCAGGCGGAGAACTTTTTGACCACTCGAAGAGCGAGAATCGGCGCCGCCGCCGCGGCGTTCGTGGCAGGCCTCGCCCTCCTGGGCGCGCCCCGGGCCGTCGCGTCCGGGAAAGGTTTCCCCACGTCAGGAAAGCGGCCAGGAGCCGCCAAGGCATCCGGTTCGGTCCGCGCGCTCGCAGTGGCCGATCACGAGTGCAACCACTTCGGCGCCCTCTCGTGCCCGACGTCCAGCTCCACGGGCGAGCTCTCCACGGCGGACTGTCGGCTGGACGACGGGAGCTATCTCGACCTCGTGCAGTTCTCCGGGACCGCCGGGCAGACCGTGACCATCGACCTGACCTCCGACGCATTCGACGCGTACCTCTATCTGCTCGATCCGACCCCTGCGGTGGTGGCGTCCAATGACGACGCCCAGAGTGGGTCGGGAAACTCGCGGATCGTCTTCACGCTGACCCGGTCCGGGACCTGGACGATCGGAGCGACCAGTCTCGGCGCGAATCAGCTCGGGTCCTACGTGCTGACGATCGAATGCTCGGGTGCTCCCCTCGCCACGCCGACGCCCGGCGTTCCCGCGCCGACCCCGACTCCCATCCCCGGAAGCTGCGTCCCGGGCCCCACGACGCTCTGCCTGAACGGCGGCCGCTTCCGGGTGCAGGCGACTTACGCCACCGCGCAGGGCCAGTCCGGAAACGGCACGGCCATTCCCGAGACCAGCGACACCGGTACGTTCTGGTTCTTCTCGGCGTCGAACGTGGAGGCGATCGTGAAGGTCGTCAGCGGCTGCTCGTTCAATCAGCGCTACTGGGTCTTTGCCGGAGGCCTGACGAACGTGGCCGTGACCATGACGGTCACGGACACACGGACCGGCCAGGTCCGAACGTATACGAACCCACAGGGAACGCCTTTTGCCCCGATTCAGGACACGAATGCCTTCGCCACGTGCCCTTGAAGAAATATTTCGGTCTGGTACCTTGCTTGCAAAGAACCGACGATCTGGAGGTCCCGTGCACAAAATCATGAGATCCGTCTCGAGTCATCCCCGTAGCCCAATCTCCGGGCTGTTGCGAAGAAGCGCCGGCCTGGCTGTCGTATTGCTGTTCTCCGCGGGCCTCGGAAGCGCCGTGGCCTCGAGTCCCGAAGCGTCTCTCCAGCCGCACAAGAGCGCGATCCGGGCGGCCCGCGGCATCCAGCCCTCCCAGTCCTTCGCCTGCACCACGCTCGGCACCGGCTGCAACACGACCGTGACCGGGTCGCTGACCACGGACGACTGCAAGCTCGCGTTCGACCAGAGCTTCTACGACGCCTGGACCTTCCAGGTGACCGCGGGCCAGTCCGTGCAGATCACGATGACGTCGACCTCGTTCGATACGTACTTGTTGCTTTACGACCCCAGCGGCAACGAGGTCGACGAGAACGGCGACGCCCCCGGCCTGGGGACGAATTCACGGATCTCCTTCGTCGCGGACGTCACCGGGACGTACACGATCTACGCCAACAGCTACACGGCGGGGGAGACCGGCAACTACAGCCTCGAGATCACGTGCAACACAGGGGGCCCTCAGCCCTGCGTCGCCAATCCGACGACCCTCTGCCTCAACAACGGCCGGTTCAAGGTGACGGCGATCTTCAGCGCTCCGAGCCTGAACATCACGAACGCTCCGGCGCAGGCGGTTCCGCTGACGTCGGACACCGGATACTTCTGGTTCTTCTCGGCCTCGAACGTCGAGCTCGTGCTGAAAGCGGTCGATGGTCGAACATTCAACGGCTTCTTCTGGGTCTTCTACGGTGCGCTCTCCGACGTCGAGTACCACATCACGGTGACCGACACGACGACGGGAACCGTCAAGGTCTACAACAACACGGCGGGGCACCTCGCCAGCGTCGCGGACACGGCCGCGTTCCCGGGCACTGGAGCGGCCGCATCGTCGGTTTCGGCCGCGCCGGAGTCTTCCTCCTCGTCGCCCGCGATCGACGCGGCGGTCCGGAAGGAATCCGGCGCCGTCATGCACATCCTCTCGCCCGCGACCGCGGATGCATGCACCGCGAACGACACCACGCTCTGCCTGAACGGCGGCAGGTTCCAGGTCCGGACGATCTTCAGCGCTCCATCGCTCGGGATTACGAACGCTCCGGCGCACGCGGTGCCGCTGACGTCGGACACCGGCTACTTCTGGTTCTTCTCGGCGTCGAACGTCGAGCTCGTCTTGAAGGCGGTCGACGGGCGGACCTTCAACAACCACTTCTGGGTGTTCTACGGCGCGCTTTCGGACGTGGAGTACACGATCACGGTGACGGACATGGTGACCGGCGCAGTCAAGACCTACTCGAACACGGCGGGGCATCTCGCGAGCGTTGCGGATACGGCGGCCTTCGTCCCATGACGCCTCTGACGATCCGCCCGGAAGCGGCACGGCGCCTCGAGGGCCAGGCCGACTTCCGGCGCGCGGTCCTCTCGGTCCGCCACGTCGTGGGGTGCGGCGGCAGCGGGTTCCGAGTGTCGGTGGAGGAGAACCTGCCGGACGAGGGGCATCGTTTCGAATCGGAGGGGATCCCGATCGTGATGGACGACTACGCGTTCACGACCCTCCGGGGAGCGGTGCTCGAGATCGATCCCGATCCGGCCGGTGATGGATACCGGCTGGATCACCCCGAGGCGGCGCTCACGACGTTCTGCTGAGACTTCTCAACCGGAGTTCCGGGCGCCCTCCCTGCGGGGCGCCTTTTTTTCCGGCTTGTTGGTGACCTTGGCGAGCCGCCGGTGGTGCTCCACGACGATGCGGACTGCGTCCTCGGGCGTGACGCTCCGGTGGAGGAGGGCGCGGTCGCGCGCGTTGATGGTGCCGTGTTCGACGAGTTTTCCCAGCAGCGGCTCGATCGCGTCCTCGGCGTCTTTCCCTCCCAGGATGATCGGATAGTTTTCGATCTTGCGCGTCTGCATGAGGGTGAGAGTCTCGAAGAGCTCGTCGAGCGTCCCGTAGCCGCCGAGAAAGGCGAAGAAGGCGACCGAGAGCTTCACGAACATGTACTTCCGGATGAAGAAGTACGTGAACTCGAACTCACGATCGATGTACCGGTTCGGCTGCTGCTCCCGGGGCAGCCGGATGTTGAGCCCGATCGAGATTCCGCCCCCTTCGCGACAGCCGCGGTTGGCCGCTTCCATGATCCCCGGTCCGCCGCCCGTCACGACGTTGAACCCCTCGAGCGCCAGGAGCCGCGCGGTTTCGCGCGCGAGCTCGTAGGCCCGATGGGAGGGGCCGAGGCGCGCCGAGCCGAAGATCGTCACGGCGGGCTGGACGTCCCGGAAGGCCAGGCTCGCCTCGACGAACTCGCGCGTGATCTCGGCGACGCGCTCGGCTTCCCCGCCCGGCAGGTCCGACCAGCCGAGGTCCTTGAGGACCCGTGGAAACTCGGGGATGACCGGATCGCTCATGCGGCCTCCGTCGTCGAGTATAGGAGGCAGGCTGCGACTATCGCGCTGCGGGAGCGACTCGGCGGATCTTCAGGAACTCGTTGGCGAGGAAGAGCGGTCCGACCAGGAGATGGAGCAGGTTCTTGAAAAACGCGGGACGGTTCTTCTCGTACACCGCGTGGCCGATCGCCTGGAAGATCCATCCCGTGAGGAACGCGGCGACGCCGGCGCGCCAGTCTCCCAGGGCCCGGGCCCCGAGGTCGAGGATCCCGAAGAAGGCGAGCATCACGCCGGCGAGAGCCACGTCCAGAGTGGCGTAATAGAGCACGACGCCCGCGATCAGCAGTTCCGCGACGTTCGCCGATCCCACCCGGAGGGCGCCGAGCATCGCGATGCTTCCCCAGGCGATCAACGTGATGCCGAACGCGTGGCAGACGAGGTTCCCGCGCGTGCGGTGGTGCGCGCCGTAGTCCGAGAGAAGAGCGTCGACGCGTTTCATCGAGAGGCGCCCGATCATAGTCCCGGCGGGGGCCGGACGCGTTTCTTGGACTGCTGCGGGTGCAGGTTTCTGAACTGTTGCGGGTGCAGGGCCCTTCGGCCCCTGTCCCCGCGACTTTACTCGATTCGGACGAGGACGCGCCTCGGCCGGCTGCCCCCGCGGAAGTGGAGCCGCGAGAGCTCCTCCGGAGCGGGAGTCGGCCGCACCTCGCGCACCGCTCCCTGAGAGTCGAGGAGGAGGACATACTCGCGGCCGCGCTCCGCGGAGGGCAGGACGAGGGGCGGTCCGCCCGGCAGCAGTTCCGGCGCGGGACCGTAGCCGTCGATCGAGCGGACGGTCAGCTTGAGAGGAGCGGCCGGGGCCGCCGCCGCGTTCTCCTCCGCGCCGCCCGCCGCGAGGGGGGGCGACTCCGCGACCACGCGCGACAGCTTGTCGCGGGTGCGTTCTCCGTCACGGTGCCGGTCGCTGCGCTCGTCGGCCTCGGGGTGGCGGGGCGCGGGTTCCGCCGCGGCGCGGAGCTCCTTCTGGCTCTCCGGCGACGCCGCGTCGCCCGCGACGCGATTGACCTTCGCCTCGCGCTTCTGGAGCAACGGTTCCGGCTCGGGTCGGCCGGATCTCTGGCGTCGGACACCGCCCTTGTCCTCGAGCTCGGTTTTCCGGGCGGACGCCGGCGGCGGCGCCGCCGGAGCCGGGTTCGCCGTCGCGCGGCCGAGTGTGACCGGCACCGGCGGAGGGCTCCGCCGCATCGCAATCGGCGTCGAGATGAGAAGCGCGAGAAGCGCCGTCACGAGGAGAGCCGCCCACGTCAGCTC
>JBKPMI010000356.1:0-6005 GCA_046732075.1 Acidobacteriota bacterium
CCATGAAGGCGAACCGGTTGTGGACCTGGTACGGAGACAGGTGTCCCCAGCGGACGAGGTCGCGGTCGTCGCCCGACCACGCCGTCGTCTGGTTCGGAAAGACTGAGAGGAATCCCGCCACGTTCCTCTCTTCGCACGCGAGCCGGTGGACCGCGGGAAGGGCTCCGTCGGCGAGAACGATCCGGCCTGCGACCGTCTTGCCCGCGTAGTCCTTCGCGTCCGTGCCGCGTCCGACATCGACGAGCTCCGCCGAGACGTCCGCGTCCTGGCTGGAGTCGGCGAGCGCCACGGGAAGCTCCGGAAAGGAAGCGACGATCGCCGGCCGCGGCGAGACCTCTTCCAGCCGCGCGCGCACGGGCGTCCAGCCGAGGTAACTCGGGAAGTGGGCGTACCGCGTCTTCCCGTCCGCCGGAAAACGCTCGATCCCGGCGTCGGCGAGGCCCGCCGCGCGGAGCTTCGACTGGAGGTACTCCGCGGCGGCAAAGAAACCGGGGGAGCCCTGGACCCGATGGAATCGGGAGAGCTCGCGGACGGTCTGGAGCGCCGCGCCGCCGTCGATCTCGGCGTGGATGGCGGCCGGAGTCGCGTCCGGCCAGAACGGAATCGCCCGATCCTCCGCGGCGGCGGCGCCCGCCACGAGGAGGAGCGCCGCCGCGAGGAGGGATTTCACGCCGGGAAGACTAGGAGACCACCTTGAACGGGATGACCGCGCCGGTCTTCTCCCAGGCCATTGCCAGCTTGCCGCCCTGATCGGTCACGTCGACGAAGGCGATCGTGAACTGGTCGACCGAGAACGCCGGAGTGACCATCTTCATGGGAACGCGGACCACGTCGTACTTCGGGTCGTAGTTGTACGAGCCCCACGTCTTCATCTTCTCCTTGGGATCGTACTTGTCCAGGCGCTCCTGCTTCGAGAGGACGAGCGTCCAGCCAGTCTCCTTGAGATCCACGAACAGCGAGTATTCGCCGGCGTCGAGCCGCTTGCCTCCGATCTCGAGAGGCACTTCCGACTTGAGCGTCGTCGTCACGTTCGCTCCGGCCCGCCACAGGGGAGCTCCGGCGTTGACCGTCTTTCCGTAGTCCGCGCCCTTGCCGAAGATGTCGGTGCGCCCCCGGAGGACCGGCCGGCTGTACGTGACCTCGATCCACTTTCCTCCGCTGTAGGTGCGCTCGCCGTCCTTGTCCGGCTCGCTCCACTTTCCGCCGACCTGCGTCGACGCGACGCCCGCCGGGGACATGGGACGGCGCTCTCCCTGCGCGAGCACGAGCGTGGCGATGCAGAGCGCTCCCGCGATCACGATCAGATTCCGAATCGGTTTCATGGTTTCTCCTTCTCCGAATTTTCGATGTTGCCTAGTATAGAATCCGCGCCCGCTCCATGAGGAACCGTCCAGCACTCCCGCGCGGACGAGATGTGTCCGCGGTCGTGGCAGCGCTCGTCGCGGTTCTTCTTTCCTTCGTCGCCTTCGGGGCGAGCGACGTGCGCAGCGGCGACCGGCTCGCATTCGCTTTGACGGGCGGACGCGTGATCGCCGCGCCCGGGCGTGTGTTCGACCCCGGAGCCGTCGTCGTCCGGGGCGGCGTCATCGAGGCAGTCGGCCCGGCCGGAAAGGTCGCCGTGCCCGCCGATGCGCGCGTTTTCGACGTCCGCGGGAAGGTCGTGCACGCCGCGTTCATCGATCCGGACGTTTCGGCCGACCGGCTCGCCGGTCGGCGGCCGCGCGGCCCCTCGGACGAGGAGGAGCCCTCGGAAGAGCGGACGCCGGCGGCGCCCCGCCGTCCGTCGGGGCCCGGCGCCCACGCGCTCGCGTCGGTGCGCGCGGACGAGCGCGTCGTCGACTCGTTGAACGTGGTCGACCGCGTCGCGGATGCTTATCGGCGCCTGGGGTTCGCCGTCGTGGCCGCGGTTCCGCAGACCGGGATCCTGCGCGGCCGCTCCGCGATCGTGAGCCTCGCCGACGGCCCTCTCTCGGGCCGCGTCCTCCTGGCCGACGGCGGCCAGGTCATCTCGGTCGACCCCGAGCGCTTCGACTTCGCGAACTTCGGCCGCGCGGGCTACCCCGTTTCCAAGATGGGAGCGGTCGCGCTCGTGCGCCAGAGTTTCCTGGACGCCCGCTGGTGGGGCGAGGCCGAGGCGGCGTACGGCCGGCATCCCGCGGGACAGGCGCGTCCCCGCTTCACCGCGGCGAACGCGGCGCTCCTGCCCGCCGCCCAGGGCCGGGAGACCGTCGTCTTCGAGGCGTCCGACGTCCTCGCCCTTCTCCGCGAGCTGAAGATCGCGCGCGAGATGAAGCTGAAGGCGCTCTACGTCGGGGCCGGGGACGAGTACCGCCTGCGCGACCGGGTGGCGTCCGAGAAACCGGACCTCGTTCTTCGGGTCGCCTTCCCGCGACCGTACCGGATGGACGACGACACGGAGTGGCTCGACGTCCCCCTCGAGCGACTGCGCGCGTTCGACCGCGCGCCGTCGAACCCGAAGTGGCTGCGCGACGCGGGGCTCACGTTCTCGTTCACGACCGCAGGGCTGGACGACCCCGAGGACTTCGGCCGCCGCGTCCGGGAGGCGATCGCCCGCGGCCTCACGCGCGACGACGCGCTCGCCGCGGTGACCACGATCCCGGCGCGGCAGCTGGGCCTGGCCGATCGCCTGGGGGAGATCTCCGCCGGGAAGATCGCGAACCTCGTCGTCGAGACCGGCGAGCCGTTCGCGGCGGCGAGCCGCGTGACGGAGATCTGGATCGACGGAAGGCGCCAGGAGATTCGCGCGAGCCGGGACACGGGAGAGGGGACACGGGACACGAAAGAGCCCGAACGGGAGCTCGCGGCGGACGTCCGGCCGATGCCGGCGCGCGACGACGGGCCCGTCGCGACGCCGAAAGCGGTCGTGGTTCGCGGCGCGACGGTGTGGACGCAGGGATCCGCCGGAATCCTGGAGAACGCGGACCTCGTCGTCTCGAACGGTAAGGTCGTCGCCGTGGGACGTTCCCTGGCGGGGCCAGCGGGCGCTATCGAGATCGACGGCCGCGGCAAACACGTTACGCCGGGGATCATCGACGCCCACTCCCACACCGCGATCGACGGCCAGGTGAACGAGGGAACCCACGCCGTCACGGCGGAAGTCCGGATGAAGGACGTGCTCGATCCGTTCGACGTCGCGATCTACCGGGAGCTCGCCGGCGGGACGACCGCGGCGAACGTCCTGCACGGATCGGCGAACTCGATCGGGGGCCAGAACGCCACCGTGAAGTGGCGACGGGGCGGATCGCCGGAGGACCTGCTCATCGCGTCCGCGCCGGAAGGCATCAAGTTCGCGCTGGGCGAAAACCCGAAACGCTCCAACTTCCAGCAGGCGCCGCCGCGCTACCCGCAGACCCGCATGGGGGTCGCGGCGCAGATCCGGGAGCGCTTTCTCGCGGCGCGCGACTATCGCCGGCGCCAGGAGGAGTACCGGAAGGCGTCGGCGGTCAAAGGAAGCTCCGTCGTGCCTCCGCAGCCGGACCTCCAGCTCGAGGCGATCGCCGAGATCCTCGAGGGCAAGCGGAAGATCCACTGCCACTCCTACAAGAACCACGAGATCCTCCAGATGATCCGCACCGCCGAGGAGTTCGGCGTGAAGGTCGCCACCTTCCAGCACGGCCTGGAGGCGTACAAGGTCGCGGACGAGGTCGCGAAGCACGGCGCGGGCGCGTCGATCTTCTCGGACTGGTGGGCATACAAGTTCGAGGTCTACGACGCGATCCCGTACGCGGGCCCGCTCCTTCACGAGCGAGGGGTGCTCGTCTCCTACAACTCCGACTCGGACGAGCTCGCCCGGCGCCTGAACGCGGAGGCCGGCAAGGCCGTGAAGTACGGCGGGCTCGCTCCTGCCGAGGCGCTCGCGTTCGTGACCTCCAACGCCGCGAAGCAGCTCGGCATCTTCGACCACACGGGATCCCTCGAGCCCGGCAAGGACGGCGACTTCGTAATCTGGGACGGGGATCCCCTCGGGAGCTCGACGGTGGCGCTCGAGACCTGGATCGAGGGAAAGAAGTACTTCGACCGCGCCGCGGACCTCGCCCGACGGCCGGCTCTCGACAAGGAGCGGGCGGACCTGGTCGCGCGGGCGAAACGGATGAGCGATCGGAAGGCGGACTCCGACGCGGCGAAGCCGGCGGCTCCGCCCGTGACGCGCCCGCCGGAGCGGCCCGAGATCCCGCCGACGCCGTCTCCCGCCCCGAGACCGGGCCCGACGCCGTCTGCCGGAGCGCGCCGGTGAAGCTCGCGATCGCGGCCTTCTTCGCATTCTCCGCGGCGCTCGGCGCCGAGACGATCGCGCTCGTCGGCGGCACCGTTCATCCGGTCAGCGGTCCCGAGATCCGGGGCGGCACGGTGGTGTTCGTCGACGGGAAGATCACCGCCGTCGGGGCCGCGGTCACGGTTCCCCCCGGCGCGAAAGTCGTGGACGTCGCCGGAAAGCACGTGTACCCGACGCTCATCCCCGCCGCGACGAACCTCGGGATCGTCGAAATCCAGGCGGTCCGAGCGACCAACGACGTGACGGAAATCGGGGACCTCAACCCGGAAGCGCGTGCCGACGTCGCCATGAACCTGGACTCCGAGCTGATCCCGGTCACGCGGTCCGCCGGAGTTCTCGTCGCCGGCATCACGCCGACCGGCGGAATCGTGTCGGGCTCCGGCGCCGCGATGAAGCTGGACGGATGGACGCGCGAGGACGCGACGTTGAACGCCCCCGCATACGTGGCAGTCGCGTGGCCGGACCTCGCGATCGACCGGTCGCCCCAGGCTCGTTTCTCCGTCCGGATCCAGGAGAAGCGGCGCGACGAGGCGGTCGCGAAGCTGAAAGACCTCTTCGCCGAGGCCCGCGCGTACGGAACGGCGCGCGCCGTCGAGGGAAAGGCCGGCATCCCGCGGCACGACGCGGACCCGCGGCTGGAGGCGCTCCAGCCCGCCCTCGCCGGGAAGGCGCCGGTCTACGTGGTCGCCGACTCGCTCCGCCAGATCCGCGCGGCGCTCGCGTGGGCGAAGGAAGAGAATCTCCGGATCGTCATCGGCGGCGGGCGGGACGCCTGGCGCGCGGCCGCCGAGCTCGCGCAGGCGAAGGTGCCGGTGGTCCTCGACCCGGTCATCGGGCTTCCGACGCGCGCGGACGAACCATACGACGCGTCGTTCGCCAATGCGGGCATTCTCGCGAAAGCCGGCGTGCCGGTTGCCATCTCGGAAGGGGACGGGTCTTTCGTCCGCAACCTCGCGCACCAGGCGTCGGTCGCAATGGCCTTCGGGCTGCCGGCCGACAAGGCGCTCGCGGCGATCACGCTCGAGCCCGCGCGCGTCCTCGGGATCGCCGACCGGGTCGGCTCGCTCGAGCCCGGCCGGGACGCGACGCTCTTCGTGTCGGACCGCGACATCCTCGACTTCCGTTACAACGTCGTCGCGGTCTACGTGGACGGGCGTTCGCTCGACCTCTCCGACCGTCACAAGCGGCTGTACGAGCGATACCGCAGCCGGCCGAAGCCCGCCCGCTGAGCCGCAACCGGAGAGGCCAGTCCGAGTCCGAAATGCGGGAGTAGGATGAAAGCACTGCATGAGGAGGTTCCGTCATGAAGTCCTCGATGTCCACCCTCCCCCTCGCGGCTTTCGCGGCACTCGTCTTGGGAACCGGCTGCGGGAGCGACCACTCGCCGACAGAACCCCGAATTGTCACGAATATCGCGGGAACATGGCGCGGGAACCTGCATCCCGGAATCAGCCAAAGCTTCGACCCGTGTCTCCAGCCGGCCGCAGCAGCCGCCACGATCGTCCAGGACGGATCTCGAGTATCCGGAACCGTGACGATCGAGAACGACTTCCACGGAGGAGCTCTCGATGGGGAATTCCGCTCTGGCAACCTCAGTGGAACCCTTCGGACCAGCATGGAAACGATCTCCGTGAACGGGGGAGTCATCCGGGCGGGTTTCGGAACCCCCGTTGATCGGCTGACGATCAGCTTCTTCAGCCCGGGTCAGTGC
>JBKPMI010000357.1:0-2114 GCA_046732075.1 Acidobacteriota bacterium
ATCTCGATCCAGCCGTTACGATCCCCCTCGGCGAGGCCGTCCTCGATCGAAACGATCGGGCAGCTCGCGGCCAGGTCCCGCCAGAACTCGACCATGCCCGAAGAGTCGAGTGAGCGGCCCTCTCCCCGGAGTTCGTACCGGCCGTCCTCGTAGAACTCGGACGCGGCGGGGTCGAGAGCGACCACCACGTCGTCCCCGGGCCGGTACCCCGCCGCCTCGATCGCGGCAACGAGGAGATCCAGCGCCTCCCGCGACGAGCCGATGTCCGGCGCGAAGCCCCCCTCGTCGCCCACCGCCGTCGAGAGGCCGCGCTTCTTCAAAAGGCCCTTGAGCGCGTGGAACGTCTCCGCTCCCGCCCGCAGCGCCTCGGCGAACGTGTCGAATCCGACGGGGCAGGCCATGAACTCCTGCGGGTCGAGCCGGTTGTCGGCGTGGGCGCCGCCGTTGATGAGGTTCATCATCGGCACGGGCAGGGTCGTCCCCGAAGCGCCGCCGAAGGAGCGGTAGAGCGGCACCTTCGTCGCGGCGGCCGCGGCACGCGCCACGGCGAGCGACACTCCGAGCAAGGCGTTCGCGCCGAGGCGCGACTTGTTCGGCGTACCGTCGAGCTCGACGAGCGTCCGGTCGAGGTGCGCCTGGTCGCGGGCGTCGGTGTTGACGACCTTCTGCCGGATCTCGCCGTTGACGTGGCCGACTGCCTTCAGAACGCCTTTGCCGCCATACCGCTTCTTGTCGCCGTCCCGCAGCTCGATCGCCTCGCGTGTCCCGGTGGAGGCGCCGGAGGGGACGCCGGCCCGGCCGGTCGCGCCGCCGGAGAGCCGGACCTCGACTTCGACCGTCGGATTTCCGCGGGAGTCCAGGATCTCTCGGGCCGAGACGTCCTGTATCGCGAAGTCCACTCTTAGACCGCCACCAGCTCCCGGGCCGCCCGCGCGAGCGAGGCGACCTCCTCCTCCGACCCGGCTTCGACGTAAACGCGCGCGAGGGGCTCCGTGCCCGACTCGCGAACCAGAATCCACGAACCGTTCTCCAGAATCAACTTGATTCCGTCGATCGAGTTGACCGACGCGACGCGCTTGCCCGCAAAAGTGCCGGGCGGGGACGCCTTCACCGAGGCGAGCTTCTTCTTCTCCTCCGGCGTGAGCGGGAGGTCGACGCGCGTCGAGCGGAACGTGCCGATCTCGCGGTCGAGGTCGTCCGAGAGCTCGCCGACCGTCCGGCCGGTCGCGCCGCACATCTCCGCGACGAGGAAATCCGCCAGGATGCCGTCTTTCTCGGGGACGTGGCCCTGGATCGTCAGGCCCGCGCTCTCCTCGCCGCCGAAGACGATTTCCCCCGCGATCAGCTTCTCCCCGATGTACTTAAATCCGACTGGGGTCTCGTAGAGCGGCGCCCCGAACTTCTTCGCGACGGCGTCGAGCGCGTGGGTGGTCGCGACGCTGCGGGCGACGCCGCCCTTCACGCCCTTCCGCCCGAGCAGGTCCCGCAGGAGGAGCGCAAGGAGACGGTTCGGCGGGACGTAGACGCCCTTGTCGTCGCAGACACCGAAGCGGTCGGCGTCGCCGTCGCACGCGAGCCCGAGCCGCGAGCCGCGGCTCCGGACCTCTTCGCCCAGCCGGACCAGCTCCTTTTCGCCGCACTGCGGGGATTCGCCGCCGAAGAGGGGGTCGCGCTTCGCGTTCAGGCGCGAGAGGCGCACGCCCGCCGACTCCAGGAACGCGTCCAGGAATCCGACCGACGTCCCGAAACGGAAGTCGAGCGAGAAGTGAGGCGCACCGCCGACGGAAACGTCGCCGCGCGCGACGTCCGCGGCGCGCACCTTGGCGCCCAGGTCCGCGAGGTAGGGCGGGGCGGGGTCGAACGTCGCCGGCGGCGCGGTGTCCCCGGGCGGGGAGACCTCCCCCATGTCGGACACCTCCCCCTCGATCCGCGAGGTCAACTCGGGAAGCGCGGGAGCGCCGTCGCTCGTGGAAAACTTGATCCCGAGGTACCGTGGCGGATTGTGACTCGCGGTGAAGTTGACGCCGCCGGCCGCCTTGCGCCGGCGGATCTCGAACGAGAGCGTGGGCGTCGGGACCGGACGGGTGGAAACCTCCGCGGTGAGGCCCTCGAGG
>JBKPMI010000358.1:0-3927 GCA_046732075.1 Acidobacteriota bacterium
AGCCCGCGCCTGCCGGTCGAGCTCCGCGGAGATCCCCGACGCTGTGTACGCCCGCGGGGCGAGCGGGGGGCAGGATTCCGAAACGCAGACGATCGCGAAGTGGATACGCGCGTCGGAGAGCGCTCGCAGCTTGTTCTCGACGGCGTCCAGCGTGAGCGCCTCTCCCCCGATCCTTCGCTCGATCTTCTGAAACGCGCCGTCCACGTCCCGGATGCTCCGGATCGGGTAGCGGTCGAGCGCGATCGAGATCGCCATCGCGTTGTAGGCGTTGATGTAGAACGCCTTCTTTTCGTCGGCCGTCATTTCCGAGGGGCGCGCGTCCCCGAGGTTCGACAGGTATGCGCCGAGTCGCTTCTTGTCCTGACCGGTCGCACCGCGGTAATCGAATCCTCCGTTCCGCGCCCGCGCCGCGAGCACCGCGTCGAAGGGGGCGTTGTCCGGCACTCCCGAGGCTGACACGGCCGTCAAAGCCGCCAGGATCAGGAGCGCGGCCCAGGCTCTCCTCACACCGTCACCGGGAAAAGATCGACAGGATGCCGTAGGAGAGCGCCCCGATCACCGCAGCCATCGGAATGGTCAGGATCCACGCATAGACGATCCGGCCCGCGACGCCCCATCGCACCGCCGAGAAGCGCTGCGCCGCGCCGACTCCCACGATGGCGCCCGTGATCGTGTGGGTCGTCGAAACCGGGATGCCCCAGTGCGAGGCGGCGAGAACGGCTCCGGCAGCCCCGGTCTCCGCGCAGAAACCGGAGAACGGCTTCAGCTTCGTGATCCGGGTGCCCATCGTGCGGACGATCCGCCACCCGCCGGTCAGCGTTCCGAGGGCGATCGCGGCGTGCGCCGAGAGAATGATCCAGAGAGGGATCTCCTTCAGGTCCGGCAGGTACATCCAGTGAAAAGGGTGGGACGTGTCGGCGAAGACGGCACGGTTCGCCACGAGTAGTCCGGCAATGATCCCCATCGTCTTCTGCGCGTCGTTGGTGCCGTGCGACCACGAGAACGCGGCTGCGGACAGGAGCTGGGCCCGCCGGAACCAGCGATCCACCGAGCCGTATGACACGCGGTGGAAGATCCACGACATCCCGGTCATGAGGATCCAGCCGATCGCCATGCCGATCAGCGGAGAGATCACGATGAACGACAGGGTCTTCACCCAGGCCGAGCCCGGCACGATCGCGGCGACCCCGACCCGGGCGACCGCCGCGCCGGTGTAGCCGCCGATCAGGGCGTGCGACGACGACGAGGGAATTCCGAAATACCAGGTGATGACGTTCCAGGCGATTGCGCCGAGCAGTCCGCCGAGGACCACGTCGGAGTTGACGATGGAGACGTCGATGAGCCCCTTTCCCATCGTCTTCGCCACGGCAGTGCCGAACGAGAAAGCCGCGACAAAGTTGAAGAAGGCGGCCCAGAAGACGGCCTGGAACGGGGAGAGAACTCGGGTCGACACGACCGTCGCGATCGAGTTCGCCGAGTCGTGCATCCCGTTGATGAAGTCGAAGGCGAGAGCCGTCGCGATGATGAAGAGGACGTAGTTCATGGGTGGCTGTCAGCTATCCGCTATCAGCTGTCAGCTCTTCAAGAGTGCTTGAGAACCACGCTCTCGAGCACGTGCGCCACAGCCTCGCACTGGTCGATGCAGCCTTCCATGTGCTCGTAGATGTCCTTCCACTTGATGACCTCGATCGGCGAGGTCGGATCGCGGAAGAGCGTCGCCACCGCCTCCTGGTAGGCGACGTCCCCTTCGTTCTCCAGCTTCTTCATGCGGATGCAGTGCTCGATGACCCCCTTCTGCTTCCGGAGGTCGGCGACCGCCTCGACCATCTCCGCCGTGACGCGAACGATGATCCCCGAGAGCTTTCGACCGGGATCGGTCGGCGTCGAGATGTTGAAGACCGAGAGGCGCCGCACGCTCCCGTCGATCAGGTCGATGACGTCGTCGAGGCGAACGGCGAGCCGGTGAATGTCCTCACGGTCGATCGGCGTGATGAAGGTGCGGTCGATTCCCCGCAGGATTTCGTGGGAGATCTCGTCGCACTCGTGCTCCAGCCGCTTGATCCGATCGGCCACGGTCGCTACCGGAGAGGTACCGTTGAAGAACTCGTCGAGGATCTTCGCGCTCTCGTGGATCCTCTGGGCCAGCTCGGAGAACCGGTCGAAATACTTCTCGTCCCGCGGCAAGAGGTTGAGCATGGGGGGTTTTCCTCCGTCCGGCGGCGCGTATCGTATCGGAACTTCACCGCCTTTTTACACGCGAACTTGCTCCGCTTCCGTGACTTCGGAAATCGCGTCACGCAAGGTTCATGGAAGCTTCTTCTGCCGATGGTAATTTCGGCACCACGGATCCGATGAGCGACCTCTTCCCCCGCGACGGCGATGCCGCGCGCCCCGACGACCGGCTTCGCGATCACTCGCTGTATTTCAACCGCGAGATCTCCTGGCTCGCCTTCAATCGGCGCGTCCTCGAGGAGGCGCGGGACCCGTCGTGGCCGCTCCTCGAGCGCTTCAAGTTCCTCGGGATCTTCTACTCGAACCTGGACGAGTTCTTCATGATCCGCGTCTCGGGACTGCACGAGCAGCTCGAGGCCTCCGTCACCGAGCGCAGCGCCGACGGCCTGTCCGCCCGCGAGCAGCTCGCCCAGATCTCGGAGATCGTTCGCCGCGATGGAGCACTCGCCACGGAGACGCTGACGCGCGACCTGCTGCCGAAGCTGCGCGAGTCGGGGGTCCGCCTGCTGACGTGGGACGAGATCGATCCCGAGCAGCGGGCGCGGCTCTCGCGGTACTTCGAAGAGACCGTCTTCCCGGTGTTGACGCCGCTCGCGTTCGACCCCGCTCACCCCTTCCCGTTCGTCTCCAACCTTTCGCTGTCGCTCTCCGTGCGGCTCTCCGCGGGCGAAGGCCACCCGCCCCTTTTCGCCCGGGTGAAAGTGCCCCCCTCGCTCCCCCGCTTCGCCCCGGTGGCGGGCGGACAACTCCGACACTCTCGGGAATTCCTGCTGCTGGAAGACCTGATCCAGGCGCACCTCCCCGAGCTCTTTCCGGGCGTGGAAGTCCTTTCCGCCTCCTCTTTCCGCGTCACGCGCGACGCCGACATCGAGATCCGGGAGGAGGAAGCCAGCGATCTCCTCCGATCGGTCGCCGAGAACGTGAGCCGCCGCCGGTTCGGGGCGGCCGTGCGGCTGGAGCTCCGGAGCGACTGCGGCGAAGAGGTCCGGAGTCTGCTCCGCACGCAGCTGGAGCTCGACGACGACGACGTCTACGAGTTCGAAGGGCCGCTCGGCGGCTCGGACCTCCTGGCGATCCCGCGGCTCGAGCGGCCGGACTTGAAGGACAGCCCGCTCGTCCCGGGCTCGCGGAGCCTCTTCGAGAAGCGGGGCGAGGCTTTCGACACGATCCGGGAGGGCGACGTCCTCCTGCACCATCCGTACGACTCGTTCGATCCGGTGCTGCGCTTACTGGACGACGCGGCTTCCGACCCCGAGGTCCTGGCGATCAAGATGACGCTCTACCGGACGGGCCCGGACTCGCCGGTCGTCGCGGCGCTCGCGCGCGCCGCGAACAACGGGAAGCAGGTCGCGGTGCTGGTCGAAGTGCAGGCACGCTTCGACGAGGAGAAGAACATCCAGTGGGCGCGGTCACTCGAGCGCGCCGGCGTTCACGTGGCATACGGGGTCGAGGGGCTGAAGACGCACGCGAAGCTGGCCCTGGTCGTCCGTCGCGAGGGCTCCACGATCCGCCGCTACGTCCATTTCGGGACCGGCAACTACAACTCCGCGACCGCCGGCGTCTACACGGACCTGGGCCTCTTCACGGCGCGGCCGGAGTTCGGCCACGACGCTTCCGAGCTGTTCAACTACCTGACCGGCTTCTCCCGGAAGACCACGTACCGCGCGATTTCGGTCGCGCCGTTCTCCCTTCACG
>JBKPMI010000359.1:0-4610 GCA_046732075.1 Acidobacteriota bacterium
CGGCGAACAGCCCGCCGAGGAAGAAAAAGACGGTCACGGACGCCAGGTACAGGAGCGCAATCCGTGTGTGGTCGCGCGTCAGGAGCCAGGACTTCAACCCGTAGGTCGAGTTCAGATAGTTCAAGCGCGGTTCGGCCGGAAGATCCACGGTCGGGGGAGCCGTCACCGCGCTCACTTCGGCGCCTCGCTTCGGGGCGCGGAATTCTGGACCGGCGGCGCGACCCCTTCGGGCGATGGCGCGGCCTTCGACAACGACTTCACGTACGCCACGAGTTGCAGGAGACCCTCCTCGCTGATCAGACCCTGGAACGTGGGCATGATCGGCTGAAATCCGGCGACGGTCTTCGCGTTCGGCATCACGATCGACTCCCGGATATAGCTCTCGTCCGCGACGATCGTCCGGCCGTCCTGGAGCTGGACCTTCTTTCCGAACAGACCCTCGAGGTTGGGCCCGCGAGCGAGCGAGTCGGGGCGGTGGCACGTGTTGCAGGCGTGCTGCGCGAAGAGCTTCGCGCCGGCGGACGCCAGCGACTCGCTGCCGGTCCCGCCCGCGAGCCAGCTCTGGAAGTCGACCGGGTCCATCACCTCGACCCATCCGATCATGCCGGAGTGCTTGGTCCCGCAGTACTCCGCGCAGAAGAGGTGGTAACGGCCCCGACGGGTCGGCTCGAACCAGTACGTCGCGACTTTACCGGGCAGGACGTCGCGCTTCATCCGGAACGCCGGCACGTAGAAGCTGTGGATGACGTCCTCGGACGCCATCGTCAGCTTCACCGCCTGCCCGAGCGGCACGTGGAGCTCGTTGATCTCCCGCTGGCCGTCGGCATGCTGGAACTTCCACATCCACTGCTTGGCCACGACCGAGATCTCGATGGCGTCGCTCGGCGGCCGGTTCATCGCAAAGAAGATGCTCGCCCCCCAGATGAAGAACGAAAACGTGATGAGGAGCGGGATGACCGACCAGGCGATCTCGAGCTTCAGCGACCCTTCGACGCCGTGCGGCAGCTCCGACTCGGAACGCCGGCGGTACTTGATCGCGAAGTAGAGGATCGAGAGAGCGATCAGGAGCGAGAAAAAGATGGTCACTGCGATCAGATAGAAGTAGAGAGCGTCGACGCGCGCCGCGATCGTCGAGGCCTGCTGCGGGAAGAGCGGGAACGTGTCCCTCACCGCGCCTCCACCGGCCGCCGTTCGCGGCGCCGCTCCCGGCGCCACATGAGCGCGAGGAAGCCCGACAGGATGAGGACGAAGGCGACGCCCGCGACCCGCACCATGTTCATGACGACCGCGCCGTAGCGGCCGGCGACCGGATCGTAGTGGTAGCAGTAGAGGAGGAGCTGGTCCACGGGCGTTCCGATCTTCCCGCGCGAAGCCTCGACGAGCGCGAGGCGCAGATCCCGCGGCGCGTACTCGATCCCGTAGAAGTAGCGGGACAGGCGGCCGTCCGGCGTCGTCACGTAGATCGCGCTCGCGTGGGCGAACTGCTGGATCCGCTCGTCCCAGGCGTACCGGAACCCGACGGCGTCGGTCAGCGCGCCGATGGCTTTCGGCTCGCCGGTCAGGAAGTGCCAGCCGGCGGCTCCGGTGGGTCGCCCGTAACGCGCGACGTAGGGCTCCTTCTTCGCACGAGCGTCGGAGGGGTCGTCCCGCGGATCGAAGCTGACGGTCACGACTTCATACTCGCGCCCCGCGTCGAACGTGAGGATGCGCATGGCGGACACCAGGCCGTTCAGCACCTGGGTGCACAGCATCGGGCAGTCGTAGTAGGCGAGCACCAGGACGACCGGCCGCTTCCCGAAGTAGTCGCCGAGGCGAACGATCCGACCTGCCTCGTCCCGGAACTGCAGATCGAGCGGCAGCTGCCGGTCGAGGTGCTGGTCGATCGTGACGTTGCGGAGAATGGGCGGACGCCCGTCCGGGGTCGCCTGCGCAGTGAGGTGAGAGGCTGCGAGGAGAGCGAGCGAGGCGGCGAACGCCTTCTTCACGGGGTCACTCCCGGTGCGGCAATCCGCTTCTTTTTGCCTTCCTCCTCCCGCCTTCCGCCGGCCGGCACCGACGCCGGCGCCGACAACGGCACCGGCGTCGCCACCTTCGCCGGCGGCAGTCCCCGCTGCGCGAGGAGCTCCATCGCACGATCGATGGGGATCCGGACGACGCCGTGGTCCCGGTCGACCCAGCCGGCGGTCGTTAACACCGTGCTCTCCTGAGCGCGCAGGCGCAGTCGGGGGGCGAGCGGATCCGGCTCCAGCCGCGGCCCGCTCGGTGTGCGGCGGAGGTTCGCCGCGATCATCGGCGGGAGCGGTTGATCGCGCCTGTCTTCCCGGCGCTCGAAGACGCGGAAGATTCCCCACATCGCGGCGAGCACGATCCCCGTGAGAACCGCGAGCGCCACGCCGAAACCGACGATCGCGCGGATCGAGATGTCCCGCGTCTCGTGCCCCTCCACGGGCACGGACTGCCCGCCGCCCGGAGCGACCGCAGGATCGCGGGGTTTGTTGCCTTCAGTGCGATCCATGCGCCATCGCCTGCAGCATTTCGGGGTCTTTCATCGGAAGGAGCGGCCGCTTGCCGAGCTGAGAGAGAAAGACCGCGAGCCAGATTCCCCCCACGCCGATGGGGGCGAGGAAATCCATCCAGTGGATTCGGAATCGAGAGCCGGCGAACGCCGGCTGCGTCAGCCAGAACACGTCCACCAGCCGCATCAGGACGACCAGTCCCGCGACGCCCGCGAGAAGCCGCGGGTTGCGGTTCGCGGACGCCGGCAGGAGGAGGAGGAAGGGGAGCACGAAGTGGAGCAGGACGATCGCCGCTCCCACCCACCCCCAGCCGCCCTGGAGGCGGCGCAGGTACCACGGGATCTCCTCCGGCAGGTTGCCCGACCAGATGATCAGGTACTGCGAGAAGGAGACGTAGGCCCAGAACATCACGAACGCGAGCATCAGTTTGCCGAGGTCGTGGTAGTGACGCGGGCCCACGTAGCCGGCGAGGGGAGGGCTCTCCGCGAGCGCCACCAGCACGACGATGATGAACGCGAACGCGGCCAGCGCCTGTCCCGCGATGAACATCACGCCGTACATCGTCGAGAACCAGTGGGGTTCGAGCGACATCGCCCAGTCGACCGACGCGAACGTCATGGTCAGGCCGTACATGACGAGCCCCGCCGAAGAAAGCAGCTGGAGCTTCCGGCCGATCGGCCGGCCGCCGGTCGCGTCCTGGTCGAGCGACCAGCGGTTCAGGAAATACGCGAACCCGATCCACGCCGCGAAGTAGAGAACCGCGCGGCCCGTGAAGAACGGCACGTTCAGGTAGAGGCTCTTCTGCTTCAGGAGCGGATCGTGGGCCACTGCCGCCGGGTCCGCCCACTCGTAGATCCGCCGCGCGCCGAGGATGATCGGGAGGAACAGAACCAGGAGAAGCGGCAACGTGCGGGTCGCGGACTCGAGCGGCCGCCGGATCGGCAGGCCCCACCCCCCGCCGGTGACGTGGTGCAGCATCGCGACCGCCATGCACCCGAGCGCGACGCCGGCCCAGAACAGGAACGCGAACAGGTACGAGCGGAAGAACTGGGCGGGAGCGAAGAATCCGCCGACCGCGCAGACCCCGAGCGCAGCTATACCAATGAGTAATACAGGACGCTGGTAGCGCTCGAGGCTGTGGGGGTGGTCCATCAGTGCCCCGCCTCGAGACGCGCTCTCTCTTCCGCCGTCAGGTCGCCGGGGGCCGCGTGCTGCGACAGCTGCAGCGCCTTGACGTACGCGGCGATCGCCCAGCGGTCCGCGGGTGGGATCTGTTGGGCGTAGTCGGGCATCGCGCCGAGGCCGCGGGTCATCGTGTCGTAGATCTGTCCCACCGGCGCGTCCCGCAGGCGCTCGATGTGGAGCGACGGCGGAGGTCGATAGCCCCGGCGAATGACCATTCCCTGTCCGCTCCCGGTCCGGTCGTGGCAGGGGGTGCAGAAGATTTCGAAACGCTCGCGGCCCCGGGCGAGGAGCTCGCGTGTCAGCGGCATCGGAAGGGTCGTCGCCTTCGCCTCGGGACCCGGTGCCAGTCCGGCGGGGTTGGCCGCGTCGAGCGTTCCGCGCGCCACGGTCCCCTCGAGGAGCTGGCGCGACGCGCGCTGGTCCGGAAAGAAGTCGCTCTTCTCGAGCGGCTTGTACTTCGGCTGGTCGTACATTTCTTGCCTGCAGCCGCACGTTGCCGCGATCAGTGCCATCGCTCCGAGTAGCGCTTTCGCCCGGAGAGCAAGGTGTCGGGTGTCAGGTGTCAGGTGCCAGTAGGGCCCCGCTCCTGACACCCGATACCTGAAACCTGACACCTTTGCTCCTGGCACCTTTCCCCCGTCCCCTGACACCTTCTCCCTCACTCTTCCACCGCCGTGACTTCCTTCGCGCCCAGGGTCTCGAAGAACTTCCTCAAAGCGGATTCGTCGAACTTCGGATCCCGCGACTCGATGCACAGGAAGAACCGGTCGCGGGAGGCGAACGCGAAACGGGGCGCGTTGAAGATCGGGTGATAGGGCATCGGCAGTCCGTTCATCCCGAGCATGCCGAATACCGCGGAGAACGCGGCGAAGAGCACCGTGAGCTCGAACGTGATCGGGACGAACATCG
>JBKPMI010000360.1:0-4818 GCA_046732075.1 Acidobacteriota bacterium
ATGATGAAGACGACGAGCACGGCGTACTTGAACTTCCGGAGCAGCCAGCGCTCCGAAACCACTCCCATGCGGGTCAGGAAGAAGATGACGATCGGGAGCTCGAAGCAGAGGCCGAGTCCCAGGATGATCTTCGACGCCGTCGAGAGGTACTCGTTGATCGTGATGACCGCGGTGAACTGAGTCCCCATCCCGACGAGGAAACCGACGACCACCGGAAATGCCTCGAAGTAGCCGAACGCGCAGCCGCAGAGAAAGAAAAAGACGCTCGCGACGAGGAACGGGATCGCCAGGCGCTTCTCCCGGCGATAGAGCGCGGGAGCGATGAAGAGCCAGAGCTGCCAGAGGATCACGGGAGAGGCGACGATCAGCCCTCCCAGGAGCGCCACGCGGAAGTAGAGAAGAAACGGCTCCGCCAGCGTGGTGTACGCGAGGTTCTGCCCGGGGGGCAGGAAGTGGCGGACCGGCCGCGCGAGGAGCTCGAACAGCTGCGGAGCCTTGGACCACGCGACCCCGACGGCGGCCGCGAGGGCGATCAGGGAAACGATCAAGCGACGCCGGAACTCCTCGAGATGCTCGAAGAAGCCCATCCGGGGAAGCTCCTCGGACTGGTCGCGGAGCCTCGTTTCGGAGGGGACGGGCTCCGGCGGGGGCGGGGCGAGCCTCACGGCGGGAGCCGGCCGGCCGTCGCGGGATCGCTCAAGACGGCCGGATCGGACCGGGGGGCGGGACGGCGGCCTCGGTTCCCGGGACGGCGGGCTCCGCGGGCGCCGCGGGCGCGGCCGGCACGGCAACGGTCGTTCCGACGGTCGACGCGACCGTGTTCCGAAGTTCGCCTGCGGTCTGGCGCACCGAGGCAACCTCGTCCTGCACCGCCGCGACCTGGTGCTTTCCCTGCTCGATCTCGTCCTCGATCGTCCGCTTCAGGTCGTCCGAGGCGCGTTTGAACTCGGCGATCCCCTTTCCGAGCGACCGCCCCAGCTCGGGCAGCTTCCTCGGCCCGAAGACCAGGAGAGCAACGAGAAAAATCAGGATCAACTCGGGCATTCCAATGGGGCCGAACATGTTTGGCTACTCCGTGAGGGATTCTACGCCGGGGCCGTCCGGCCTCCATGTCACAATGGCCGCCTGAGGAGGAACCGAGTGAGTTCGACCCGCTCCCGCATCTCCATCGCCGCCGCGCTTCTCGCCGTGTGCACCCTCGCCGGAGGAGCTTTTGCCACCCTGCTTTTCGCCGCTCCCGACCGCGAGAACCCGCCGCTGGACGAGTACGCGGACATCCTGACCACCCTGTCGGAGTGGGCCCCTCAGCCGGTGGCGCCCGAGCAGTTCGTCTACGCCTCCATCCACGGGATGCTCTCCCGGCTGGACCCGCACACCGCGTTCCTCGAACCCGAAGACTTCTCGGCCATGCGGGAGAAGCAGCAGGGATCGTTCTTCGGCCTCGGAATCCAGATCCAGAAGCGGATGGGGCGGATCACCGTGATCGCGCCCATGGAAGGCACCCCCGCCTACAAGCTCGGCATCCGGGCGGGCGACATCATCACGCACATCGAGAACGAGGAGATCAAGGAGGACGTCACGACCGATGACGTCGTCCGCAAGCTGCGGGGCCCGAAGGGCAGCCAGGTCACGATCACCATCCGGCGGGCCGGGATCGACGAGCCCCTCCGGATGACGATCACGCGCGCGGAGATCCCGACCTTCTCGGTCCGGTACGCCTTCATGATGACCCCCGAAGTCGGATACCTGCTCCTCGCGGACTTCACGCACACGTCGAGCCGCGAGCTGAAGACCGCGATCGAAAAGCTCCAGAAGCAGGGGATGAAGAAGCTCCTGCTCGACCTCCGCGGCAACCCGGGCGGCGTGCTCGACCAGTCGGTCGACGTCGCGGACGTCTTCCTCGAGCGGGGATCCAAGATCGTCTACACGCGCGGCCGCACGAGCTCTTCGGCGCAGGACTACGTCGCGCCGGGAGACGGACTCCACTTCGACCAGCCGCTCGTCGTCCTCGTGAGCCGGGGCTCGGCTTCCGCTTCGGAGATCGTGGCGGGCGCGATCCAGGACCACGACCGTGGCCTGATCGTCGGCCAGCGCACGTGGGGCAAGGGGCTCGTCCAGAGCGTCTACACCCTGCCCTACGGGGCCGGCCTGGCCCTGACGACCGCGAAGTACTACACGCCGTCGGGACGCTGGATCCAGAGGGATTACAGCGACCTGCTCGCCTACGTGAACCCGGATGACCGCGACGGAAACACCGAGGAATCGGCCTCGACCGAGCCGCCGCGGAAAGAAGGCGAGGTCTTTTACACGGACGCGGGGCGGACGGTCTATGCGGCCGGCGGCATCACGCCGGACGTGATGGTGAAGAACAACCGGGACTCGAAGCTCCTGACCCAGCTCCTGGCCCGCAACCTCCCCTTCAACTTTGCGGTCAACTGGCTCGTGAAGCATCCGGACGTCTCCCGGGACGTCACGGTGACGCCGGCCATGCGCGACGAATTCTTCAAGTTCGCCGAAGCCGGGCGGTTCTCCACCGCCGAAGAGCTCCGGAAGACCTGGACCGAGGACCCGAACAAGGACCTCCTCGATCTCGCGATCCGCGTCGAGCTGGTCAACGCGAAGTACGGTCTCGAGGCGGGCTGGGGCGTCCGGGCGACCGGCGATGCGCAGGTCCAGAAGGCGCTGACCCTGTTCGGCGAGGCCGAGCGGATCGCCGCCCTCCCGAAGAAGAAGAACCCGAAGCAAGCGGCGAAGAGCTAGTTCCGTCGCGCTCGCTCGCGCGGGTGGCTGCGTTCCGCACCGGCGAGCGGCTCGTCAAACCCGACTCGACCGCTCGCCTGCCACCCCCGCTCGTTCGCGCTCCCGCGACGCGAGGCTCCTCCCTCGATTACCTCGGGAGACTCCTCGCGTCGCGTAGGGAGAGACGGGAGCGCGGTTCTCCATCTATTGAGGACCGCAAGTTGAAACCGCAGAGAGAAACGACGCGGGCCCGGGTCAGCCCCGAGCCCGCGAGTAGCTCTCGATCTTACCGATGGGTCAACACGTTGTTGTTGACCACGAACTTGCGGCGCCCGATCTCGGTCCTTCCCGGCGTCCCGACCAGGTTGTCCACCACGTAGATGACCAGGTCGTGCTCGGAGTCCGACAGCTTCGTCGTGTCGAGGTTGAACGCGAACCCGAGGGTGTTCGACGGAGCCCGCGGATCGTTCCTCGGGACGTCCGGCCGCGCGAGGCCGTAGGTCGCGGTCCCGACGACGTGGCCGTCCACGTCCACCTCGATCCGCTGCACTCCGTTGAAGTCGTACGCCCAGCCGAACACGGTGAAGATCCCGTTGATGAACTGGTAGTCCGACGGCGTATCGATGTAGCCGAAGGCCGGGAAATCCCGGCTGGCCGACGAATCGCAGAGAACCTCGACGGACATCGCTCCGAGCTGGGTGACCGTCTCCTCTTCGTCCCCCACCCGCACGGCAAGAGTGTGTTTACCGGGCAGCGTGCAACCGCGGATGTCCCCGTTCGGCATCACGATCGCGATCATGCCGGGGCAGGCGCCGGTGGTGTCTTCGACGCTCGTGACCATGCCGAAATTGAACAGAAAACCGGCATTGTCCGCGTTTACATAGCCGGAGTAGTTGCGGGCCACGTCTGGCCGGTTGATCCCGTAGCAGTTCACGAGGGTAGATCCGACCTGGGTGCAGTCGGACCGGGTGTTCGCGATGAGCGCCCCGTCCAGGAGCAGCTCGACGAAGGACACCTGGCCGTGGTCGAGCCGCGCGCCCACGTCGAGCGCCCACCCCGCGACCACGTTCGACAGGACGAACCCGCAAACGTCCGGGGTGCAGGGGGACGGGATGCCGACATCGATGGTCGTGCAGAAGAAGGAGGACTTATCGAGAGGGAAGTCGATCTGTCCGAAGGGCGCCAGGTTGGCGCCGTTGTTGATGACCTGGATCGTGCGGGTTCCGATCAGCCGGGAGGCCCCCTCGTTGTCGGTCACCCGGACGGCGAGCTGGTGAATGCCGTTGATGAGCTTGGACGTGTCCACGTTGGCCGAGAAGCCGCTGTACAGGGAGTTGGGGACGTCCGGAAACGCCGCCTTGACGTCCGGACGGGTCGTACCGTAGACGGCGCTCGAGGGCAGGCCGCGGCCGACCGCGCCGGCCACGATCTGGCCGTCCATGAGGAAGTCGATGTGGTCGACGTCCTCGTCGTCGATGGCCCAGCCCGAGACCGGCATCGGTCCGTCGGTTCCCTCGACCCCGGCCGGCCCGGGAATGTCGATGTAGCCGAACGGCGCCTGGTTGATGGAGTTGTCGAAGAGCAGGGTGATCGGGCCGATGGTGAACGTCGCCTGGCTCGCCTCCGTCACCCGGACCGAGATCGCGTGGGGCCCGTTCGCGAAGCGGTTCGCCAGGAAGGACGAGACGAACCCCGGATTCGGGGTCGCGCTGTTCACGTAGGTCGGGAAGACCTCGAGGACGTCGGCGCGCGGCAGGTTGGTATCGGCGCGGTTGACGACGGTGCCATCGACGAGGAGCTCGACCTTGTCGAGCTGGTTGAAGTCGAGGACCCACCCCGTCACCTTGACGACGCCCGAGACCGTCTGGCCTCCTGTGGGCTGGTCGATCACTCCGATCGGCTGCGCGCTGACTTCACGCGCGGCGAACAGCCAGGCCCCAGCGACGAGAAGTGCCAGAAGCCCGGGCGACTTCCTAAGCATGCTTTTCCTCCCGAAAATTTAAGAAAAGAATGAGTAAATTGCGGCGGAAAGTCAAGCTCCGTCAGAAGTTCGCCTCATTTTTTTCGGCGAATCGGGGT
>JBKPMI010000361.1:0-5343 GCA_046732075.1 Acidobacteriota bacterium
CGAAGCTTCCGTCTCCGTCGAAACCGACGCTTCGCTTTCGCACGATCTCGGAGAGCAAGCCGTACCGCGCGGGCTCGGTGACACTGACGCCGGTGCCGGTGAAGCACCTGATCCCGGGATTCGGATACGTCGTCTCGAAGCCCGGCCGCGCGGTCGTGTTCTCGGGCGACACGTGTCCGACCGAGAGGATCTGGCAGGTCGCGCGCCGCACGCGGAACCTCAAGGCGATCTTCCTGGAGGTGTCGTTCTCCGACTCCCAGGCCGAGCTGGCGCGCGACTCGTGCCACATGACCCCGAGCCTCGTCGCGGAGGAGCTCGAGAAGATGCCCGCGAAGGTGCCCGTCTACCTGTACCACATGAAGCCGCCGTCTCTCGCGCGCATCCGGCGGGAGATCGCGGCCCTGCGCGAACCGAGGCTGAAGCTCCTGGAGTCGGAAAGAAGTTTTCGCTTCTAGCGGAGGCGGCGCGCCCACGCGAGCAGGTCCACGGCGAGCGTGCCGGCGAGCCGTCCGCGCGCGTGATCGTTCCGCAACAGGTCCTCGCGCGCGCCGGCGAGCAAGGCCTCGCGCACGAGCCACGTGTCGCCGTTGCGGACCTCGACGCGGAGCTCGAGCGGGACCTCCCGCCCGTCCGGATAGCGCCGCCGGATTGCGAGCGCGCGCCGGTCCGGGTGCGGAGTGACCTCCTCCTCGAATCCGGCGTCGGACGCGCCCGGAGGAGCGAAGTGCAGGTTCCACTCCTCCCCGCTCACCTCGGCGACGCCCTCCATCAACCGGCGGTACTCGCCGGGAGTCGCGATCGCGTCGAACGCCTTGTCGGGTCCGGCCGTCACCGAGAGAAACGCCGTGATTCGCGCGTCGGCGATCTCGGACTCCGGATCTCCCGCGATCGAGAAGGCGCGGCGGAGGAGATCCGGGTCGATGCCGAAGATCTCGGCGACGCGGACCGCCCGGTCGCCGCGGATCGGGATCCGCGTCCTCGTGTGCAGGTCGTCGATCCGGATCTCTCCGTGCGCGAACCGGATCCGTCGGGGGCCGAAACGCCGCGTGAGTACGACGCTCCCCAGGAACGTCGAGCCCGGCCGGAACGTGGCGCGCCAGTGGCGAAAGAAATCTTCGTCGGTCACCGCGTCGCGGAAGATCTCGAAGTTCGGAGGCCCTTCCGGGACCCCCGAGAGGAATCGGATGTCGAGCCCGCGCGCGCCGGGAGTGGCCGAGACCGAAACAATTTCCGTGTCGACCTCTCCCCCGCTCATCGGGAGGAGCGCCGGCAGCGGAAACCCCACGTCCGCGAGCCAGTCCCTTCCGCCGACCGTCACGACGAGAGCGGCGTGGTCGAAGTCGGCGAGCACGCGGCCGAGGACCTTCCCCGTCGGAAATCGCAGCGCAGTGAGGAGCGCGTCGAACGCGGCGACGCGCGCGTAGCACGTGCCGCCGGCGCCGGACTCCAGGAAGTCGTTCCAGAAGACGTCGGGCGTGCGCGGTTTCTCGGCGGGGTCGGAGACGTTGGCGTTCCGGACGATCTTCGATGCGGTCTCGAAGAGAACGCGCGCGTTGAAGCGGCCGAAGAGTCTCTCGAGGAACGCCGGGGAAGGATCTTCGGCGGCGAGCTCGAGCGCGTCGAGGACGTCCGCCGGATCGAAGCTCAAGCTTTCTTCGTCAGCCGGGCCACGAGCTGGTCGATCCGGCCCCGCGCCTCCTCCGAGAACCAGAAGTCGAGGAACGGGTCGCCCTCCGACGCGCGATCGAAGCGGGCGAGCGTCCCGGCCCGCGCCCGCCGCTTGATCTCGGCATAGGCGGCGCGGGAGCGCCCCGCGAGCTGGCGGGCACGTCCGACCGCGACATCGAGGAGGTCCTCGGCCGGAACGATCCGGTCGAGGAACCCCATCTCGAGGGCGCGAACCGCGGAGACGTTGTCGCCGGCGGCCGCGAGCCTCTCGGCGCCGCGGTCGCCCAGGATGTACCGGAAGATCTCGTAGGCGGCGCGCGGGATCGGCACGCCGAGCGCGACCTCGGAGAGACCGAACTCCCCTTTCCCCTCGGCCGCGATGCGTTCGTCCGCGCCCGAGGCCAGGATGAGTCCCCCGGCGATCGCGTGACCCGGCAGAGCCGCCACAACCGGGCCATCGAAGGCAAACAGCTCCCGCATCAATGCGGTGAAGTCCGCGAGGAAGCGCGACATTTCTTCCCGCCCGAACGAGCGGACCGTCGGAAGGTCCCACCCCGCCGAAAAGAGGCCCTGGGACGACGCGAGGAGAAGGGCCGGCGCTCCCGCGGCGTCCGCCACCGCTCGGCGCAGGTCGGCGACGAGAGCCGGGTTGATCGCATTGGCGCGCGGCCGGTCGAGCGTGAGGACCGCGACGTCGCCCCCGTGAATCTCGGAACGGACGAGACCCGTCACGGCGCTCACGCCGTCCTCCGCTTCTCCAGGATCGGGGCGAAAGCGACTTCGTGAACCGTCGCGTCTTCCGTGAGCTCCGGATGGAACGTCGCCGCGATCACGTTGTTCTGCCGGACGAGCACGGGCTCCGACTCCCGCGTCGCGAGCACCTCGACGCCCGGTCCGACGCGCCGGATCTTCGGTGCGCGGATGAAGACCGCGGACAGCCGTCCGCCGAGACCGGGTGCATCCACGGTACCCACGAAAGAGTCGGCCTGACGCCCGTATGCGTTGCGTTCGACCGAGATGTCGATCACGTCGAGTCCCCGCTGGACCGGATTGGTGACCTCCCGCGCCAGCACGATAGCTCCCGCGCACGTGCCCAGCACCGGAGCGCCGCGCGCCGCGAAACGGCGGATCGCGTCTTCCCACGGCGCGGACTCGAAGAACTTCCAGAGCGTGGTCGACTCGCCCCCCGGCACGACGAGGCCCGCGGCGAGGTCGAGCTCCTCCGGCCGCCGCGCCTCGAACCAGTCGAGCCCCATTTCGGAGAGACGCGCGCCGTGCGCCGCGAAGTCCCCCTGGAGGGCGAGGACGGCGATGCCGCTCTTCACCACCCTCTCCCCTGGAGCCGCGCCTCTTCCGGCAGGCTCGCCGCTTCGATGCCCTTCATCCCGGCGCCGAGCGACTCCTCCGCCTCCACCAGCGCCTGCGGATCCTGCCAGTGGGTCGTGGCCTTCACGATTGCGCGGGCGCGCAGCGCGGGGTCGTCCGACTTGAAGATGCCGGAGCCCACGAAGATCGCCTCGGCGCCGAGCATCATGCAGAGCGCGGCGTCCGCCGGCGTCGCGACGCCTCCGGCCGCGAAGTTCGGGACCGGCATGCGGCCCGTCTCCGCAACCTGCTCGACGAGCTCGAACGGCGCCTGGAGCCGCTTTGCCTCGCGCATGCGCTCGTCCTTGCTCATGAGGGTGAGGTTGCGGATCTCGCGGCCGACGTCGCGGAGGTGCTTGACCGCGTGCACGATGTCGCCCGTCCCCGCCTCCCCCTTCGTCCGGATCATCGCCGCGCCCTCCCCGATTCGACGGAGCGCTTCCCCCAGGTTGCGGCAGCCGCAGACGAACGGGATCGCGAAGTCGTGCTTGTAGACGTGGTTCTCCTCGTCCGCCGGCGTCAGCACCTCGGACTCGTCGATGAAGTCCACCTTCAACGCCTCGAGGATTCTCGCCTCCGCAACGTGCCCGATCCGGCACTTCGCCATGACCGGGATCGAGACCGCCTCCTGGATCTCGCGGATCTTCGACACCGGCGACATGCGGGCGACTCCCCCATCGCGCCGGATGTCCGCGGGCACGCGCTCGAGAGCCATGACGGCCGCGGCGCCGGCGGCTTCCGCGATCCGCGCCTGGTCCGCGTTGACGACGTCCATGATGACGCCGCCCTTGAGCATTTCCGCGAGTCCGACCTTGACGCGGAAGGAATCCGTGTTCTTCATCGCGATGTCTCCTTATCAACCTTTCTGAAATGTGCCGGGTGCAGGGCCGCAGGCCCTGTCCCCGGGACTTTCACACGACCGGCGCGGCGTCGATCGCCGACGTCCGGGCCCGGGTCTCCTTCACCGCTTCCGCGAGCAGCGCAATGCCATGCTCGATCGATTCCATTTCCACGCGCGACACCGAGATCCGGAGGCTCTCCCGGTCGTCGCCCTTCGGATCGAAATCCGCGCCGGGCGAGACCGCGACTCCCTTGCCCGCGGCGGCGTCCGCCACGCGGCGGCCCGAAACCCCGGACGGCAGCAGGAGCCAGAAGATCGCGCTCCCCTTCTCCCCGCCCCACCAGGAAATGTCGGGAAGGTGTCTCTGAAGGGCCGCGATCATCGCCTCGCGCCGCGCCTCCACCGCGCGGGACCGCGCGCGGCGCGCTTCGCGGTCCGCTCCGGCGCGGAGAAACGACGCGATCGCGGCCTGCAGCGGCAGCGGCGTCTGGAAGTCCGCGGTGCGCTTGACGAGCGCGAGCCGCTCGACGACTGCCCGGGAGGCTGCGAGCCAGCCGATCCGGAATCCGGGCACGAGGTCTTTCGACAGCGTTCCGAGCCAGACGACGCGACCCGGGGCGAGCGCCGCGAGCGGCGCCCATCCCGACTCGGGCTCCTCGTAGCCGTCCTCGACGATGAGCGCTCCCGCCTCGATCGCGGCTTCCACGATCTCGCGGCGCTTCATTTCGGTGGCGGTCACACCGGTCGGGTTCTGCCGCTCCGGCATGACGTACACGAGCTTGACCCGGCGCCCGGAGAGCGCCGCCACGTCCGGTCCCTGCGGCGTCATCGGCATCTCGACGACGTCGAGGCCCGCGAACCGCGCGAGCGCGAGCGCGCCCGGATACGACGGAGACTCCATCGCGATGGAATCGCCGGCGTCGGTGAACGTGCGGAAGAGAAGGTCGAGACCCTGCTGCGCGCCGCTCGTCACGAGGATCTCGTCGGGCGACCGATCGACGCCGCTCTCCGCGAGCCGGCGCGAGATCTCGACGCGCAGCTCGTCCAGGCCGAGCGGGGGAGCGTACTGCCAGAGCTCGGGCCGGCGGCTCCACGCCTCGGTCAGCGTCTGCGTAAACCGGTCGATGGGAAAGAAGCGCTCGTCCGGCGTGAGCCGCGAGAAGTCCGCGACGATCGGAGTCGTAACCGGCGGGGGAGCCGCAGCCGGAATCGCCGACGCGCGGCGCGAGACCAGATCCAAAGGGTCGAAGGGGCGGGGGAGAGCCGGGTTCGCGCGCACCACCGTGCCGCTTCCGACGCGCGTCGTAGCCAGTCCCTCCTCCTGGAGACGGCGGTAAGCCGCCTGAACGCTGCCGCGGTTGACGGCGAGCGCGGCCGCGACCTCGCGGGTCGTGGGAAGACGGGAGCCGGCGGGGAAGAGACCGGTCTCGATCCGCGCCGCGAGTGCCGCGAAGAGCTGCTCGGCGAGC
>JBKPMI010000362.1:0-5781 GCA_046732075.1 Acidobacteriota bacterium
GGTAGGGGGAGTACCGCGTCTCGAACGAAGTGTCCCCCAGGCGCACGATGGCGGTGTGCCCGTCCCCGGAGAGGGCGCGCCGGGTGTGCTCGAGGACGTCGGGGTACCGGCGGTACAGCTCCCAGACCGACTTCCCGACGGCCTCCCCGTTCTGGCGTCCGATCGCGTCCAGTCCCTTGCCCTCGCAGTGGGTGATGATTCCGTTCGGATCGATCGCGAACAGGATCACCGGCATGTTGGTCACCATCGTCCGAAGCTTCGCCTCGCTCTCCTGGAGCGCGCTCTCCGTCCGGCGGCGGTCCGTGACGTCCTTGTTCACTCCGATCCACTTGACCGCCCGGCCCTCGTCGTCCCGCAGGACCTTGCCGTATCCGACGCGGAAGCGCACGGAACCGTCGTCCAGGACGACCCGGTATTCCTCGAAAAAGGGGCGATCGGTCTCGACGGTCCGCCGCATCGCAGCCACGACCCGGTCGCGGTCTTCCGGATGGAGCAGCTTCTCCCACTCTTCCCGCGTGGACGGAACTCCTCGCGCGCTGCCCGACCGCGAGTGCAGGAAGAGAGCCTCGCCGGTTTCGATGTTCCACTCGTAGACGAGATCGCTCGAGATCTGCGCGGCGACCCGAAATCTCTCCTCGGACTCGCGCAGCGCCCTCTCCGCTTTCCGCCGATCGGTGACGTCCTTCGCGAGGACGGTCGTGAACCGGCGTCCCTCCCGGAACATGCTCCCGATCGCCAGCTCCAGCGGGATTTCCCGGCCGGTCGCATGGAAGCCGATCCTTTCGGCCGACCGCTCCGCCGGCGTCGGGACGCGGTCGCTGGCGAGCCCGAGGACGCCCGGAATCAGCCGCTCGATGGGCCGTCCGACGATGGCCGCGATGGGATGGCCGAAGATCGCCTCCGCGGACCGGTTGGCGAACACGATCCGCCCGTCGCGATCCGCCGTCAGGATCGCGTCGCTCGACGAGTCCGCGAGCGCATGAAAGCGGGACTCGCTCTCTCCGAGGGCCTGGCGGGCCCGACGCCTCTCGCGCCGCAGTCGCGCTTCGCCGAGCTCCCGGGTGAGAGTGGACAACTGCCCGGACGGCGAACCGCCCCGTTCGGTCGCGGCCTCCCGGTCCGAAAAGGCCTGGAAGGGAACGTCGAGGCCGGATTCCTCCACGAGCGTCCGGGCCGGGAAGCCCGGCGCCTCGGTGGCGGACAGGACGAGGTCCCAGCTCCCGCCGGCGAGGGCGCTCTCCATCTCCTCGGCCGTGCACACGACCTCTCCCGAGACCTCGAAGCCGGCCCGGTCCAGCTCTTCGAGCAGTGGTCCGGCGTCGGCGGCAGAGGCCGCGACGAACAGAACCCGCAGCGGCGTGTCCACGAAATGGTCGGTTGGTTGTTTGACGACAGTATACGGGACGCCCTCCGGCGCCCCTGTGACGAACCGCACACCTGCCGGCGCAGGGCCCGGCGACCGGACTACCGGGACCGTGCGATCAGCAGCGCGGCGAGCCCGGAAGCGGCGAGGAAGAGAGCAAGGAAAAACGCTCCGGCCGGACCGAGAGTCGGAATTCCGGAGGTCGGAGCCGGCACGGGCGTCGGAGGCGGAGAGGTCGGCGTGGCACTCGCGGTCGGGGTCGGGGTCGGGGTCGGGGTCGGGGTTTCCGTCGGCGTCGCGCCGGCGCCCGACACGATGACGACGCCGTTCATGGTGGTACCCCCCGGGACGCTGTGGACCCGGCAGTAAAAGGGGTAGCTCCCCGGCGTCGTGAAGGTGTGCGAGAACGTCCCGCTCGAGAGAAAGCCCGAATCCCACACCTCCGGGCCCGAGGAGGTGTCGCTCGTGCTGGTGTGAAAGCCCTGAAAATTCCAGATGACGGCCTCGCCCGGCGCCACGGTGACCGTCGACGGAGAGAAGGCGATGCCCGGTCCGACCTGGACCGTCTGGTCGGCCCGGATGTCGGACAGGCCGGCGAACACGAAGAGAAGAACCGCCGACGGAACTCCCCGGCGCAGGAATCCGGAGCGGGTAGCCATGACGAAACGATCCGCCGCGCTGCTTCGGAGAGCCACTTCTTCAGAAACTCCTAAGGATCCGGGGAAAAAAGAACCGGGGCCCGCGCGGGCCCCGGTTCGGAGTTCGTGACGAAGGATGGGATCAGTGACGGCGCGCCAGGAAGAGACCCGCGCCCGCCAGGATGAGCCCGAGGAGCGCCATCATCGGGAACGAGAGCGTCGGAACGCTCGGGGGGGCGACCTGAGGCGGCGTGTTCGTGGGTGTGTTCGTCGGCGTGTTCGTCGGAGTGTTCGTTGGCGTATTCGTCGGAGTGGCCGTCGGAGTGCAGGGCGCGCCCGGCGTACAGCCCGAGACCAGGTCCGTTGAAGCCGTGAACTGCACGTTGTTCGGGACGTTGCTGCAGCCGGTCGGGTTCACGTTGCACTGGTCCTGAACCTGAATCGAGCCCTGGTCGACGAGGGGGTTGGGGTCCGTCGCCTGGATCGTGTACTGGTTCGAGGTGAAGGTGACGCTCGCACCCGGAGCGAGGTCGCAGCCGACCGCGGGATCGATCGACCCCGTGCAGTCCCCGGAGACGGTGCCGGTCGTCGAGGTGATCGGAAGAAGGGTGAACGTCTGGTTCCCGGCGGTCGCGAATACCGTGTCCTGTGCGGCCAGGACCCGGATCGTGTCGAGCGACGGATCGCTGTTCGCCAGCGTAATCGCGCATTCGTTCATGTGGCCGGTGCCGGCGCTCGTGCAGATGCCGAAGCCGGTGCACGAGTTCGGATCGGCGCAGTCCTGGTCGCTGTTGCAGGAGGTCTTGGGCGAAACGCACGTCTTGAAGATGCTCACGCCGTGCTGCTGTGCCTTCGACTCCGCGGGAAAGGCCAGAACGAGGCCCACCACCAGAGCACCGGAACCCAGGAACCGCAGAACCGTGGCTGAACCGCGGATACGCTTTCGCATTTTTTTCTCCGAAATGTTGGGAGCTTCTCGGGCTCTAAACCCTCTTCCCATCAGTCTATGGCGGCTCCGCCATGCTGTCAATGCATAAACCGGACGGGGAAAATCGGGCTCCGAAAGGCCCTCCCGGGACCTATTGGAAGTAGCCGTTCACGTCCAGGATGAAGTGCGTCGTGTTGCCGCTCGGCTGGCCGTCCGCGACGGACATGGTTCCACCCGCGCCCAGGGCAACGATCGCGTTGTTGGCGCGGGTCTGCCCGGCCCGGAAGTTGATGGTCGAGGCGAGGGGCGCCGAAGTGCCTCCGGGGAAGAGGGTCAGGAACCCGATTGCGGTCGGCCCGGTGACGGTCACGTTGATGGAGATGGCTTTCGCGGTCGGCGGGATCTGGCACTGCCCCCCGACGGTGAACGTCCGGGTCGCGCCCCCGGCGAGCGCCGGCCCGCCGTAGGGGCCGTTGGGGTTCCGGGTGTCGGCGACCCGGCAGGGAGTCACCGTGAAGAAGCTGGCGTTGTTCGGGACACCGAGAGTGCCGGTGACTGCGAGCGTGTAGGTCCCGTGGTCACAGGTGCATTCGTCCGGCGCAAAGACGGAATCGACGTAGATGTAGTAGGTGCCCGGTGCGAAAGTTCGGGGACCGATCGTTTCCACCGCCCCCTCGGCACCGGAGTCGCTCTCGACGACGCAGTTGTTGTTGCTCCCGCACGGGCCGCCCCAGACATAGAGGTCGGCGTCGTAGGTCGCGGCCGGAGTCAGCGTGATGGTCAGGCTGTTCCCGGGGAAGACCGTAAATGTGTAAACGACGTCCGGACCGGGCCTCGAGATCATTCCGCTGCCGGTGCACCCGGCGGGGTTGATGAACTGTCCCTGGTCGGTGGCGTTGGTGGTGTCGCCCGAGTCGTTGTAGGGCAGGGAGGAAATTGCCGTCGGAGTGGTGCAGCTGTCGCTGCCGGCGGCCACGGCCAGCGGGGTGGGGCCCGAGCTCGCGTGCCGGACCGCCCCGGCAGATGCGTGGGTACCGAGCAGGGCAACCGACAGGAGCAGCAGCGTGAAGATTCTGGATCGGACTCTCATGACCACCTCAGGACTGGAAAGTTTTCGGATCCCGGTGCTCGCTCCGGAAGGCGGAGCCCAACCTATAACGCGCGTCGGATCGCGTCAAGAAAGCGGGCTCGAGCGGGCCGTCAGGGGCCGGGAAAGCGGAAGTAGCCGACGACGTCGAGGATCACGTGCGTGGCGCCGGAGGTCTGACGGTTGTCGACCACGATCGAGCCCCCGGATCCGAGCTGAACGATCGCGTTGTTGGCCCGGGTCTGGCCCGGACCGAAATTGATCGTGGAGGCGAGCGGAGGCGCGATCCCGAGCGGGTAGAGGCTCAGGAATCCCGGCGCGCTCGGCTGCGTGACGATCACGTTCAGCGCGACGGCGCCGGCCTCGGCCGGGATCCCGCAGCGTCCAGGCATTTCGAACGAGCGGACCTCGCCCGCCGAGAGCGCGGGGCCGCCGTACGGGCCGTTGGGATCGCGGGTGTCGGCCACCCGGCAGGGGGTGAGCGTGTAATAGCCGGCAACGAGCGGTCCGGAAGTCGGCGTGAGCGTCGGCGTCGCCGTCGGAGTCGGCGTGGGCGTGACGGTCGGCGGGATCGGCGTCAACGTCGGGGTGGGCGAGGGCGTCTGCGTCTGCGTGGACGTCGGCGTCGGGGTCGGCGTGTCGGTCTGATGCTTGGTGCGCGTCGGAGTCGGGGTGCTCGTCGGTGAAGCCGTCGCGGTGGTCGACGGAGTCGGGGTGACCGACGGCGTCGTCGTCCGCGTTGGCGTGCTCGTGGGCGTGGACGTCCGGGTCGGCGTGGCCGTGATGGTCGGCGGGATGAGCGTCGGCGTGTTCGTCGGGGTCGGAGTCGCCGTCGGCGTATTCGTCGGAGTGTTCGTTCGAGTACTCGTCGGAGTGGCCGTGCGGGTCGGCGTGGCGGTGGGCGTGTTCGTGGGCGGGATGCCGGTCGGCGTATTCGTCGGGGTCGCAGTCGCCGTCGCAGTGCTAGTCGGGGTCGTGGTCGGCGTGTTGGTCGGCGTGGGCGACGGCGTGGACGTGCTCGTCGGGGTGGCCGTGCGGGTCGGCGTGGCCGTGGCCGTGTTCGTCGGCGGGATGCCGGTCGGCGTGCTCGTCGGGGTCTGAGTCGCCGTCGGCGTCGAAGTGACTGTCGGCGTCGCGGTTGCCGTGTTGGTCGGCGTGTTGGTCGCCGTGTTCGTCGGCGTCGGTGTCCGGGTCGGGGTGTTGGTGGGAATCACGCCTGTGGGCGTGTTCGTCGGCGTCGGAGTCGCTGTCGGCGTGCTCGTCGGGGTGTTCGTGGCCGTATTCGTCGGCGTGCTCGACGGCGTGAACGTTTTCGTGGGAGTCGGCGTCGGTGTGCTGGTCGGCGGGATCGGCGTGTTCGTCGCGGTCTGAGTCGCCGTCGGCGTGGTCGTCGGGGTGTTCGTGGCCGTGTTCGTCGGGGTGCTCGACGGCGTGAAGGTGCTCGTGGGCGTGGCCGTCGGCGTATTGGTCGGCGGGATCGGCGTGTTCGTCGGAGTGAAGGTGCTCGTGGGTGTGTTCGTCGGCGTGTTCGTCGGGATCACGCCTGTCGGCGTATTCGTCGGCGTGGGAGTAACCGTCGCGGTGTTCGTCGGAGTCGCGGTCGGCGTATTCGTCGGTGTGCTCGACGGAGTGAACGTATTCGTGGGGGTTGGCGTCGGCGTGCTGGTCGGCGGGATCGGAGTGTTCGTCGCGGTCCGAGTCGGCGTCGGCGTGTTCGTCGGCGTGTTCGTGGCGGTGTTGGTCGGCGTGTTGGACGGCGTGAACG
>JBKPMI010000363.1:0-6538 GCA_046732075.1 Acidobacteriota bacterium
GGTTCGCTCCGAAGCGGCCCCCGGCGAAAACGTCTCGCGGGCGAGCGACTCCCGGATCTTCGGCCACAGCTCGGGGCTCTCCCAGCTCTTCTTCAGCGCGGGCGCCGCCGCCGCGATCTCGTCGAACGCGTTCAGCCGCTCCCGGCACCGCGCACAGGTCCCGGCGTGCGGGCGCATCTCCGCAATCACGGTCTCGTCCGAGCTCGCGAGGGCCGCGTCGAGCCGGCGGCAGTCGACGCTCACGCGAGACTCCTCTCTGCCGGAATCCGCGACTTGAGCCACCGCTGGAGTTTCTTCTTCGCCTCGAAGAGGAGCGTCTTCGACGTCCCCTCCGGGATCCCGAGGATTTTCCCGATCTCCCCGTGGGTGAAGCCCTCGACCGAAAAGAGGTGGAACACCGCTCGCTGGCGCGGATGAAGGCGGGCGACCGCCTTCTCGAGAGCGAGGCGCAGCGGGTGGTCGGCGGCCGGCGAAACGGCGGCTTCGGGACGGCCGGCCTCGGCGCCGGCGTCGAGCGAGGACACCGGCCGGCTCCGCCGCCGCCGGAGCGCGTCGTAACAGGAGTTGACGAGCACCCGGTAGGCCCACGTCGAGAACGCTGCGCCTCCCCGGAAGGTCTTCGCGCCCCGATAGATTTTCAGAAAGGCCTCCTGGACGGCGTCTTCGGCGTCGCCCGTGTTTCCGAGCAGGTTCGAGGCGATCGATTTCATGCGCGGCGAGTGCATCTCGTAGAGGATCTCGAAGGCGTCCAGGTCTCCGGCGCGGCAGCCTTCGAGAAGCTCCTCTTCCCTCGCCGCGGGGGGCGTCGGGGAAACCGTTTCGCCCAGCCGGACCTCCTTTTCCGCGAAGTTAAGCAGATCACCTTGCCCGGACCGGGTTGACGGCCCGGCTCCCCCGTTTCACCCCCTTGGACGCGCCGGCCGACCCGACGGTTTGAGGAATTCGAGGGCGGGGGCGTATTAAGGGGGATGGAGGGCCCCATGTATTCACTGGTCCTGGCAGTGTTTCTCGCGCTCGTCTCGGGGGGCGTCCCGTCGAACGGGGCCTCCGCCCCGGAGAGGTTCGGAAGCTACTGGTACCAGGGGAAGGCCGAGTTGACGCGATACGAGCTCCGCCAGGCGCGCTACGGCGAGATCCACTCGGGCGAGGCCGTGCTCATCTTCGTCACGGAGCCTTTCCTCCCGGACCGGCAGGTCAAGCTCGAGCGCGGCGATCCCTCGAAGGGAGTGACCGTCCTGAAGCTGAACGCGGTCCGGAAGTTCTTCACGGGGATCTATCCCTACTCGCTCATGACGTCGACGTTCACGTCCGTCGATTTCGGCGCGAACCGGCCCCGGACGCTCAAGGTCGCCTCTTCGTCGCAGGAGTGGTGCGGGCAGACTTTCACGCAGTTGAACTTCCGCAACGGCCGTTACGAAGGCGCGCTGCGTTCGTACTTCGAGGAGGAGGGGGACCGGGCTTTCGGTTTCCCGGCGGCGTGGCTGGAGGACGAGCTCTGGACGCGGATCCGCCTGGCCCCCGAGACGCTGCCGGTCGGCGCCGTGGACGTCGTCCCGGGTCTGCAGTACGCGCGCCTCTGGCACAAGGAAGTCCGCCCGGAGAAGGCGCAGGCGTCGCTCGAGACGAACGGCCGCGAGAACGTCTACACGCTCGCTTACTCGGCAATCCCGCGCAAGCTCGTCATCCGGTTCGAGCGGGAGTTCCCGTACCGGATCTCCTCGTGGGAGGAGACGCAGCCGGGGGGCTTCGACGGCAGCCCCTTACTGACGACGAAAGCGACCGCGACGAAGAGCCTCATGCTCGACTACTGGAATCGCCACGGCACCGCCGACGCGCACTTCCGCAAGGAGCTGGGGCTGACGATGTGGTGAGAGGAGACGACGCGGCCCCGAAGCGCCGTTCGGTCTGGCGCAACCTGGCCCAGCGACGCTCCCCCGTTTCCCTGCGGCGCGCCGCGGAAGGCGAGAGCGTTCGCACCATCGTGGTGGCTCTCGCCGCCAACATCGTCATCGCGATCGCGAAGTTGATCGCCGGGCTCGTTTCCGGGTCCACCGCTCTGCAGGCCGAGGCGGCCCACTCCGCCGCCGACTCGGTGAACGAGGTGTTCCTCGCCATCGGGCTGCGCCGGGACCGTCAGCCCGCCGACGCAACCCATCCGTTCGGGCACGGACGAGCGCGATTCCTCTGGGCCTTCATGGCCGCGATCGCGTCGTTTCTGATCGGCGGCTGCCTGTCGATCGCGCTGGCCATTGCGCATTTCCGCGAGCCCCACTCCATGTCCGGCGGCGCCGTCGCGTGGATCGTTCTCGCGGTTGCGTTCGCGGCGGACGGAACGTCCTGGCTGCAGAGCGTGCGGCAGGCGCGCCGCCAGGCCCGGGAGTACGGGCTCACCCTCGGGCGCTACTTCCGCGTTGCGAGCGATCCCGTCGTGCGCGCGATCGTCGTCGAGGACAGTGCCGCGCTCGTGGGTCTCGCGCTCGCCGGGACCGGTCTCCTTCTGAGCCGGATCTTCCATACGAGCGTGCCGGACTCCCTGGCCTCGCTTCTCATCGGTCTGCTGCTCGCGGTCACGGCGTTCGGGCTGGCCCGGCCGCTCGCGGACTTCCTGGTGGGTCGATCGCTCCCGCCGCCGCTCCTCGAGAGGTTGGCCGCGATCTTCCGGGAGGAGTCCGCAATCGAGGAGGTCCTGTCGCTTCGCGCGACCTACACGGGGCCCGAAGAGGTCGTCGTCGCAGCCAAGGTCCGGCCATCGCCGACCCTCAAAATCGAGCAGCTCACCCGGGCGATGGACGACCTCGACCGCCGGATCCGGCTGGCGCTTCCGCTCGTGGCGGACGTCTTCATCGACGTCACGTCGCACCGCGGCGAGGACGGAACCCCCGCGTCGTAGGGAGCCGGGTCACCAGCCCGTCGGCTTCCCCTTGTTCTGCTCGTCGAGCCACTTCTGGAGCGGAGCAAAGTAGTCCCGCATCGCCGTGGCGTCCATCTCGCGCTTGCCGCTGATCGCCTCGATTGCGTCCTGCCACGGGCGCGACACCCCGAGCTGGAGCATCGCATCGAGCTTCTTCCCCGCCTCCTTGTTGCCGTAGATCGAGCAGCGGTGAAGCGGACCCGTGCACCCCGCGGCCTGCGACAGCGAGCGGTGGAACTGGAACTGCAGGATCGCCGCGAGGAAGTAGCGCGTGTAGGGGGTGTTCCCGGCGACGTGGTACTTCGCGCCCGGGTCGAAATCCTTCTCGGTCCTCGCGATCGCCGGCGCCACGCCCTGGTACTTCGTCCGCAGGTCCCACCACGCCCGGTTGTAGCTGGCAGGCGTGACCTCGCCGGAGAACACCTTCCAGCGCCACTGGTCCACGACCAGGCCGAAGGGCAGGAACGCCAGTTTGTCGAGAGCCCGTCGCAGGAGGAGCGCGATGTCCTTGGAGGGATCCGGCGCCTTGTCGAGCAGGCCGATCTTCACCAGGTACTCGGGCGTGATCGAGAGCGCGATCGTGTCGCCCACGGCCTCGTGGAATCCGTCGTTCGCGCTGTCGCGGAACAGCCCGGGCTTCGTGTTGTAGGCGCGCTGGTAGAAGTTGTGGCCGAGCTCGTGGTGAATGGTCGAGAAGTCTTCGGCGGTCGGCTCGATGCACATCTTGATGCGCAGGTCGTTCTCGTTGTCGACGTCCCAGGCGCTCGCGTGGCAGACGACCTCCCGGTCGCGCGGCTTGACGAAGAGAGAACGCTCCCAGAACGTGGGCGGCAGCGGAGCGAACCCGAGCGACGTGAAGAACGCCTCGCCGTAACGGACCATCCCCTTCGCGTCGGTCTTCTTCGCCTCCAGGATCTTCGTCAGGTCGTACCCGGGGTCGACGTCGGGCGGCTTCACGAGGTCGAAGACGTTCGACCAGTCCTGCGCCCACATGTTGCCGAGGAGGTGGGCCGGGATCGGTCCCGTCGCCGGAACGGCGTCGCCGTATTTCTCGCGGAGCTTCCAGCGGACGTACGCGTGGAGCGAGACGTAGAGCGGCTTCAGCTGCTCCCACAACCGGTCGACCTCCTTCGCGAAGTCGTCCGGCGGCATGTCGTACTTCGAGCGCCACATCGCGCCGGTGTCGGCGAAGCCGAGCTCCCGCGCGCCCTTGTTCGAGAGCTCCACGAACCTCTGGTACTCCGGCCGCATCGGGATCGCGATCGAGTGCCAGCCGCGCCACACGTCCAGAAGCTGTGCGGCGTCGCGGCTCTCCGCCATGATCCGCGTGATGTCCTGAAGGTCGAGACACTTGTCCTTCTGCGGGCAGTACTTACCTTTGCCGTACTCTCCTTCCATCGAAGCCGCGATCCGCGTGACTTCCTCGCTCTCCTTCGGGTTCGATGGCGCCGCCAGGACGAGCCCGTTCTTCAGGAGCAGGAGCTTGCGCGCGACGTCGGGCGGCAGCTTCAAGTTGTCGAATCGAACGGCCTGCTTGGCGTACTCGACGCCGGCGTTGATCGCGCGCTCGTTCGCCTTGGCCGCGAGGATCTCGGTATCGTCGGTGATGTAGGTGGACTGGACCCACCCGGCGCGGCTCGCCTCGACGGCGAGCTCCATGAGCTTTGCCTCCGCCGCGTCCACGAACGCCTTCGCCTCAGCAGCAGTGGCCGCCTGGGCCCGGATCGGCGCGCCCTTCGGGGCCGCTTTCTTCTCAGGCACTCGCGCCGAAGAGGCCGCCGGTTGCAGGAGAGACGTCACCGCGACGGAGAGAAGAACGAGACGAAATCGGAACATTCGGACCTCCCGGCATCCGCCACGAATTTTACTCAACGTGTTACGTTTCTTCGGAACATGAAGCGATTCGCCGTCGCGCTCGTTTTTCTCGCGCTCGCCGGCGGCCTGGGCGCGCAGCAGGCGATCCTCCTCGTCCGGCACGCCGAGAAGGCGACCGACGCCAACGAGGCGGCCGTGCCGCTCTCGGAGGCCGGCGCGGCTCGCGCCGCCCGCCTGGCGGAGGTGCTGAAGTCCGCGGGCGTCACGGCGGTGTATGCCACCGACACCGTGCGGGCGCGCAAGACGGCCGAGCCTCTCGCGAAGGCCGGGCGCCTCGAAGTGCGTATCTACGCCCCGAAAGACGCGGACGGAAAGCCCGCCCCGGGGATCCTGGTGGAGCGGCTCCGGAAGGAAGAGCCGAAGGGGATCGTCCTCGTCGTGGGCCACTCGAACACAGTTCCGGAGATCCTGGCGGCCCTCGGTTACACCGCGAAGGTGGAGATCCCGTCGAGCCAGTACGACGACCTCTTCGTCGTGACGCCGAGGGCGGATGGACCGCCGACCGTGGTGCGGCTGAAGTATTAGGGTCAACGCTGAAAGGCTGAATTCAGCGATTCAGCGTTGACCCCAATTCAGCGATTCAGCGTTGACCCTTAGTGCTCCTGGTGCGCGGACCGATCGTTCACGCGCAGGCTCGCCACCATCGTCTGGAACGTCTGCGACAGGGCCGCGTAGTCCTGCGCGGGCGCCACGAAGAGCGCGTACAGAACGTGGCCGTCCGGCAGCTCGCGCGTGAAGACCGTCACCCGCTCGTCGGCGCCGGTCACCGGCGACCGACCCGCGAGCACCACGGAGAGAGCGTTCGCTCCGTCGAGCGTCTGCCGGCGTAACGAGTTCGGGACCGGCCGCAGGTACGCGTTCGCGCGCGTGAGCTCGTTGGCGAGGTCGTTCGTCGCCTGCTCGAGCGTGCCGCGGCCGGACACCGGTCCATTGCGGCTGCCCCAGACGCCTCCCATCGAGCCCTCGAACGGCTCGTAGTGGTTGATGACCACTCCGTAGACCAGGATGTCCTGCCCGTTGGTGCGCACCTCGCCGCCCGGCGGCAGGATCGTGACGCCGTAACCCGACGAGGCCTCGGAGACGCGCCAGTTCTCGGGGTACTGGATCTGGAAGAAGTCGTTGCGCTGGTGGAACGAGCGCATCCGCGAGGAAGGGCGCTCAATCTGAGCCACGGAGCCCGTGCCGGTGGATCCCGAGGGAGAGGTCGTTCCCTGGCCGCTCTGCGCCGCCCGCGCGATCTGCGACATGGTGCCGGCGCGCGGCATCCGCCGGATCTGCGCCTGGACGTTCTCGAGGCCGCCGATCACGGAGACCGAGCCCCTCGCGCGGATCAGCTGCGCCTCCTGGCGCACCCGGGCTTCCCGGTTCTCGGGGTTCGGGTGATCGCTGAAGAACTGGGCGACCCGGCCGGGCTGCTGCGCCTGCTGTGATTTCAGGAGCTGGAACATCGTCACCATCGCGTTCGAGTCGTAGCCGGACCTCGCCATGATCTGGGTGCCGAGGACGTCCGCCTGCGACTCCGCCGTGCGGCTGAACTTCAAGAACAGCGCGTTCATGCCGAGACCTCCGACGGCCTGGACGATGGTGCCGGACGCGGTGCTGCCGCCTCCGAGGATCCCGCCGAGGATGCCGATCCCGGCCTTCGTCAGGTACGCCTTGGAGACCTGGTTCGTCCCGTGCCGCAGCGCCACGTGAGAGATCTCGTGCGCCATGACCCCCGCGAGCTCCCCCTCGTTGCGCACGGAGTCGAGG
>JBKPMI010000364.1:0-2734 GCA_046732075.1 Acidobacteriota bacterium
GGCGAGACGCTCTCGGCCAGGAAGCGCGCGTATCCGTGCACCGTGACGAGCGGGTTCACGCGGAACGGGAGGCTGACCCAGTCGCTCCAGCCGCCGCTCGCGAGCTCGAACCGCGACCCTCCGGCCTCGACCGTCAGGCGGTCGCGCGCCGGAGAGACCGAGAGCGTCATCGGCAGCTCGATCGAGCCCTTCTTCCCGAACGCGCGGCCGGGCGGCCCCACGAGGCGGGTGGTCTGGCGGCCCACGTTCGACTCCAGCCGCACGAGCTCGATCGAGAAGTCGTTTCCCTCGCGCGGCGCGAAGAACGGGTCGGACGTGTAATACGCGGGCTTGCCGATCCGGCCGGAGAGGTCCGGGACTCCCAGGCCCGAGAGGAGCCGGCCGTCGCGGAACGTCTCGGGCGGGAACGTGACCGGGAACCGGATGACCGTCGCGGGGCGGGCCGCGTCCTCCGACCAGAACGTCGCGCCGCGGCGGTTGCTCTCGATCCCGGGACGGGTCGCGGGCAGCCACGCCCGGGCCGCGAGGAAGCCGCCCACCCCGACGCCCGCGCCGAGGAGAAGGAGCGCGGTCCCCGCGATCCGGTGGCGGCGGGAGAGCAGGAACGCGGCGGGTATGACGAAGAGGACGCCGAACGCCGCCACCGCGGCGGGTGTGTTCTTCCCGAGCAGGAACGGCACCTCGGTCTCCTGCGCCACCGCGAACGTCGGCGTCATGTCGGCCGGATCGCGCTTCAGGAAGTCGAAGATCTGGTGGCCGCCCGGGTCGAGTCCCGTCGAGAAGGAGCTCCACGAGACCGGCGTCTGCGGCGGGACCGGCGGCGTGAGCGGCGAGAAACCGCCGCGCTTCGCGAGATCCGCCAGGTTCGGGAGCCGGCCCGCCGCCATCATCGTCTGAACGAGGCCCGCGTCCACGCCGTCGAAGGCGAGGACGACGACCCGTGAGGGCGGAGACGTGAGCGCCGCCGCGCTCATCAGCGCTGCCGCGAGGAGGTGCACCGAGTCAGTGTAAGGGGAGAGGTGTCAGGTTAGTAGGGATCAGAGGCATCGGTTTCGGGTATCAGGTTTCAGGTGTCAGGGGCACGACTCGGTGCATATTCCTGGTACCTGACACCTGACACCTGACCCCTGTCCCACCGAAACCTTCTCAACTGATACCTTCCTCCCCCTCGTGACGAGCCGCACGGAAGACCTCTCCTCCCTCCTCGCCCGCATCCCGGATCCGGCGATCCGGTCCCTCTTCACTCCCGAGTTCATCCTCTGCTCCGAGGAGTTCGACCGCTTCACGGTCGAGACCCTGCTGAACCTCGTGGCGGACCTGGATCTCGACGAGCCGCTCGCGCGCGGCACCACGGTTCCGCAGGTGCTGGAGTCACACGGCTGGACGTCGCGGGCGGTGATCCCGCTCACGTGGTTCTTCCGGAAGCTCGCGGCCGAGGACCATCTGCAGGTCGAGGGGAGGGGCGCGGACGCGGTATACCGGGCCCGCGGCCCCCTGCCCGTGGGCGAGCCGGACCGCTCGGAGGCGCGCGCGCGGGCGCTCGATCCACGCTCGGCTCCCCCGTTCTCGGTCGTGCGCGCGATGGTCGAGCACGTCCCGGAGTTTCTGCGCGGCGAGCTCTCGGGAGAGGAGGTCCTGTTCCACCCCGCGAAGCTGCCGCTGTGGTTCGACTACTTCTCCAACGACAACCTGCTCTACCAGATCAACAACCGCCTGGGCGCCGAGGCCGTATACCGTGCACTCCCGGCGGGACGAGCCGCCGACGTCGTGGAAATCGGCGGCGGCTCCGGGTCGGCGGCGCTCGCCGTCGCGGAGCGCCTCGCGCGCGAAGCCGCAATCCCGCGGATCGGCAGCTACGTCTTCACCGAGATCGTGCCGACGTTCCTGCGCCGCGCGGAGCGCAACCTGAAGGCGCGGTGGCCCGCGCTGCCGGCGCGATTCCAGAAGCTCGACATGGACCGGGACTTCGTGGAGCAGGGGCTCGCACCCGGTTCGGCGGACGTGGTCTACGCGGTCAACACGATCCACATCGCGAAGGACCTCGCGGCGACGCTCGCGCAGGTGCGCGAGACGCTCCGGCCCGGCGGGGTCGCGGTCTTCTCGGAGTGCGTGCGGCCGTACGAGGGCCAGCCCATCTACGTCGAGTTCGTCTTCAACTTCCTGGAGAACTTCACGGGCGTCGCGACGGACCCCGCGACGCGTCCGAACCATGGGTTCCTGACGCCGGGCAGCTGGCGCCGGTCGCTGGCCGCGGCCGGGTTCGAGGAGCCCGAGATCCTGCCGGACGTCGAGTCGCTCGCGCGGCACTACGACGCGTTCTTCGTGGCGGCCGTGTCGGCGCGGAAGAGGCGATAGGGACGGGATCAGGCCGGCTTCGCGTTCCGGCTCGGGTCCTCCCAGAACGGGTAGAAGCAGTACCACTGCTCGGGGTTGGCGGAAACGTACCGTTCCAGGATCGCGACGTATCTCCGGAGATTCTCCGCCAGCGCCTCTTCCCGGCTGCCGTCCCGCACGATCTCGAGCGGCTCCTCCACGATCGCGCGGTAGCGCCCGTCCGGGACCCGGACGATGAACGCGGGCAACACGGTCGCCGAGGTGGACATCGCCATCAGGAGCGGCCCGCGCGGGAAGTACGCCTCCTTCCCGAAGAACGGCACGGCGATCCCGGTGTTGTTGAAGTCGCGGTCCCCCTGCATTGCCACGATCGCGTTCTCTTTCAGGGCGCGCAGCACCG
>JBKPMI010000365.1:0-2646 GCA_046732075.1 Acidobacteriota bacterium
AGGTCCACGGCCGCGAGTCGCGCGACCGCTACACGATCCAGTTCGTGGACACCGGCCGCGGAATGAGCCCGGACGAGCTCTCGCGGCTCTTCACTCCGTTTTCGACGGCGTTCGACGACGGCACCGGCCTCGGAATGGCAATCGTGCGCCGCATCGTCGAGGACCATGGTGGAACCATCGATATCGAATCCCGACCGGGAGAAGGGACGACCGTGACGATTTATCTGCCGCGCGACGCCCGAGCGCGCGAGGCAACCGAGAATGCGGCAGTTCCCATGGGGGTGGCGCAATGAGCGGACAACGTCTCCTGATCGTCGACGACGAAGCTTCGATCCGCGACATGCTCGCGTTCTTCTTCCACAAGAAGGGCTTCGAGGCCATGACCGCCTCGAACTTCACGGAGGGGCTGGCCTCCGCTCTTCGCTCGACCCCCGACCTCGTGCTCTGCGACATCAAGATGCCGGACGGCAACGGTCTCGACCTGCTGAAGAGAATCAAGACGGAATCGCCGAAGACCCCGGTCATCATGATCACCGCCCACACGTCGACACCCGACGCGATCGAGGCGATGAAGCTCGGCGCCATCGACTACATTGCCAAGCCCTTCAACGTGGAGGAGCTCGCGCTGATCGTCGACCGGGCGCTCGGCGAGAAAGAGCTCCGCGACGAGAACGTCTACCTGAAGCAGGAGCTGGCGGCCAAGTACACCTTCGCAAACATCATCGGCAAGGGCTCCCGGATGCAGGAGATCTTCCGCACCATCGAGCGAATCGCGAAGGTCTCCTCGACGGTCCTCCTGACGGGAGAGAGCGGCACCGGTAAGGAGCTGATCGCGCGGGCCATTCACTACACCTCCGTCCGAAAGGACCGGAAGTTCGTATCGATCAACTGCGGGGCCCTCCCCGAGCCGCTGCTGGAATCCGAGCTGTTCGGCCATGAGCGCGGGGCGTTCACCGGCGCCATCAAGGACAAGCGCGGTCTCTTCACCGAGGCGGACCACGGCACGCTCTTCCTGGACGAAATCTCGGAGACGACCCTGACGATGCAGGTCAAGCTCCTCCGCGCGATCCAGGAGCGGGTCATCCGGAAGGTCGGAGGGAACGACGAGGTCTCCGTCGACGTCCGCATCATCGCGGCCACGAACAAGGACCTGACCGACCTGGTCGCCGAGGGGAAGTTCCGGGAGGACCTGTTCTACCGGATCAACGTCATCCCGATCCCACTGCCGCCCCTGCGCTCGCGCGTCGAGGACATCGCGCCGCTCACGCAGTACTTCATCGCGAAGGTCTGCAAAGAGCAGCGGATTCCGGAGAAGAAGATCTCGACCGAAGCGATGCGCCTCCTCGAGGCATACGGCTGGCCCGGAAACGTGCGCGAGCTCGAGAACACTCTCGAGCGCACGGTCGCCCTGGAGCCCGGGCCCGTGATCACGGTGTCGAGCCTGCCGGAGTCGATCGCGCTCGGCGTCAAGACCCGGGTGCCCGACTTCGAGAGCCTTCCCCAGGAGGGCATCAACCTCGAGAGCTACCTGGAGGCAGTCGGCAAGCGACTGATGCGCGAGGCGCTCGACCGGTGCGAAGGGGTCCAGACGAAGGCGGCGGAGCTGCTTCACATGTCTTTCCGCTCCTTCCGGTACTACGCGAAGAAGTACGCCCTCGTGCGCCGCGACGAGATTTTCGAGGCGACCGACGAGGAGCCCGAAGCCAAGGTCGAAGGGGCCTAGGCAGGTGTCCGGTATCGGGTATCAGGGGTCAGGGGAAAGACTGCATCTCCACCGGCGAGTCATTCTGCTCATTACTCTCGTCTCGATCTCGTGTCATGGGGCGCCCAAGGCGCCGGCCGCGATCACCCCCGCCCCCGCGACGGGACCGCGCGTCGTCCTGCCGTCCGGCGCGGCTTATGCGGTCGAGCTCGCGCGGACGCCGGAGGAGCAGGCGCAGGGCCTCATGTACCGGGAGAGCCTCGCCCCGCGTGCCGGAATGATCTTCCTTTTTCGCGATGCGGCCCCGCACCAGTTCTGGATGAAGAACACGATGATCCCGCTCGACATCGTGTGGCTGGACGGGGCCGGCCGCGTCCTCTTCGTGTCCGCGAACACCCCGCCCTGCCGAGCGGATCCGTGCCCGAGCTATGGACCGGAGGTGCCGGCCTCGACGGTCCTCGAGATCGCGGGCGGGATGGCCGCGAAGGAGAGGGTGACCGTCGGATCGACGATCCGCCTCCAGGACGTCCCGCAATAGCGGTCGGGTTTTCAGCGGGCCGCGGATGCCGCGACGTGGGATTCCCGCGCGGGCGCCGGGGGCGAGGCGGCGACAACGATCTGACGGATCTGACGGGGAGGCCGCGGCAGCGCGCGCCGTCCCTGCCAGAGAATCACGGCCCGCGCCGACAGAAAGCCGTACGCGACGAGCCCGGCCGCCGGGAAAAGACCCGCCGCGGGAATGCGCACGAGCGCGCCGGCGACCGCTCCGCCGATCCCCGCGCCCGCCGCGAGGATCGTGAAGAGAACTGCCAGCCTCTTCCGACGCTCCGAGTCGATGATCCGCAACGCCGTCTCCGGAGACGACGCTACGGGATGCGACGTGAAAAAGTCCGGAAGGCCGGCGAAAGATTTCCGAAAGGCGGGCGCCGCTTACGGCTCGAACA
>JBKPMI010000366.1:0-5814 GCA_046732075.1 Acidobacteriota bacterium
GACCCACCGCGATCGGCAGCGTTCCCATGAGCGCGGCCATCGTCGTCATCATGATGGGGCGAAACCGCACGAGGCAGGCCTCGTGGATCGCGGCCTGCGGGTCCTTCCCCTCGTTGCGCTGCGCCTCGATCGCGAAGTCGACCATCATGATCCCGTTCTTCTTCACGAGGCCGACGAGCATGATGATCCCCACGAACGCGTAGATCGACAGCTCGGTGTGGAAGAGGAGGAGCGTCACGAGCGCTCCGAATCCCGCGAACGGCAGGGCCGACAGGATCGTGAGGGGGTGGATGAAGCTCTCGTAGAGGATCCCCAGCACCATGTAGATGACGAGGATCGCCATGAGGAGCAGCATCCCGAGTCCCTTGAACGAGTCCTGGAACGCCTGCGCGGTGCCCTGGAAGTTCGTCGTGATCGTCGCAGGCAGCGTTTGCCTCGCCACGCGGTCGACCTGTCCCACCGCGTCGCCGATCGAGACCCCGGGCTTCAGATTGAAGGAGATCGTGACCGACGGGAGCTGGCCCGAGTGCGTGACGGCGAGCGGTCCGAGGTCCTGGCCGAGTTTCGCGACCGCGTCGAGCGGAACGAGCTGGCCGTCGGAGTTCCGGACATGCAGGAGCGAGATCGCGGTGGGATCCGCCTGGTACTGCGGCGCGAGCTCGAGAATGACCTGGTACTCGTTGTTCGGCGCATAGATCGTCGAGATCTGGCGCGAGCTGTACGCGGTGTAGAGCGCCTCCTCGATCTTCTGCGGCGTCAGGTGCAGCGCGGCGGCCTTGTCCCGGTCGATGTTCACCCGCACCTGCGGGTTCGCCACCTGGAGGTCGCTCGAGACGTCCTGGAGTCCCGGGAGCTCCCGCATCTTTCCTTCGAGGATCGGAGTGTAGTGGTAGAGCTCCTTCGTGTCGGCGTCCTGCAGCGTGTACTGGTAGAGGCTCTTGGTCAGCCTTCCGCCGATCCGGATCGGAGGCGGGTTCTGGAGATAGACCTTCACGCCCGGGATCTTCGCCAGCTTCGGCCGGATCTCCTGGATGAATTCGTCGACCGAGGCCTTCCGCTCCTTGCGGGGTTTCAGGCGCATGAAAACCGTGCCCGAGTTGCCGCCGTTGGTGGCGCCGCGGGCGCCGTAGCTCGACATGAAGGCGGCCACGTTCGGATCCTTCTGGACCTCTTTGGCGACGGCCATCTGGTGCTCGCCCATCGCGCCGAAGGAAATACCCTGCGCGCCCTCGGTGAAGCCGAACACCTGGCCGGTGTCTTCGCTCGGCAGGAAGCCCTTCGGAATCTTCAGGAAGAGGAAGACCGTTGCGGCCAGGATCAGGGCGGACGCGACCATGGTCGCGCGCTTTCGGGCGAGCGTCCAGACGAGTCCCCGGTCGTAAATCTTCACCATGTTGTCGAAGTAGCGCTCCGAGACCTCGTAGAAGCGGCCGTGGTGTTTGCCGCGGCTCGGCTTCAGGAAGCGGCTGGAGAGCATGGGCGTCAGCGTCAGCGAGACGAACCCGGACACCAGGATCGCAACGCCGATCGTGACGGCGAACTCGTGGAACAGCCGTCCGACGATCCCGCCCATGAAGAGAATCGGAATGAACACCGCGGTCAACGACAGCGTCATCGACAGGATCGTGAAGCCGATCTCCTTCGAGCCCCGGAACGCCGCCTCCATCGGTTTCTCGCCCTTCTCCATGTGCCGGACGATGTTCTCGAGCATGACGATCGCGTCGTCCACGACGAATCCGACGGAAAGGGTGAGAGCCATCAGGGAGAGGTTGTCGAGGGTGTAGCCGAGCAGGTACATCGCCGCGAACGTGCCGACGATCGACAGCGGCAAGGCGAGGCTGGGAATCACCGTCGCAGAGACGTTCCGGAGGAACAGGAAGATCACGAGCACGACCAGGATGAGCGTCAGGAAGAGCGTGAACTTGACGTCGTCCACGGACGCGCGGATCGACTCCGACCGGTCGAAGAGGACATCGAGCGTCGCCGACGGCGGCAGCTGCTTGCGGAACGTCGGAAGGAGTTTCTTGATCTCGCCGGCCACCGCGACGGTGTTCGTCCCGGGCTGCTTCTGGATCGCCAGGATGACGGATCGGGCGATGGAATCCGGCTTGATGAACCAGGCCGCCGTCTTGTTGTTCTCGACGCTGTTCGAGACGAGGCCGATCTGGTCCAGCCGCACGGGTGACCCGTCGCGGTACGCCACGATGACCGACCGGTACGACGCGGCGTCGGTCAACTGACCGTTGGCCTGCACGGTGAATGCCTGCTTCTCGCCGGTGAGCGTCCCGGTTGGCAGATTCACGTTCGAGTTCTGGATGGCGGTCGACACTTCGTCGATCCCGATGCCGCGCGTCGCGAGCTGGCGCGGGTCGAGCTGGACGCGGACCGCAAACTTCTGCGAGCCGAAAACGTTGACCTGCGCGACTCCCGAGATGGTCGAGATCCGCTGCGCCATCATCGTCTGGCCGTACTCGTCGAGCTCGTAGAGCGGCATCGTCGGGGACATCAGCGCCAGGTAGAGGATGGGCGAGTCGGCCGGGTTCACCTTCTGGTACGAGGGGGGGCTCGGCATCTCCGGCGGCAACTGGCGGTTCGCGACGGCGATCGCCGACTGGACGTCCTGCGCCGCGGAGTCGAGGTCGCGCGAGAGGTTGAACTGCAGCGTGATCTGCGTGGCTCCGAGGATGCTCGTCGAGTTCATCGAGTCGAGACCCGAGATCGTCGTGAATTGCTTCTCGAGCGGAGTCGCGACCGCGGAAGCCATCGTCTCCGGCGACGCGCCGGGGAGGTTCGCGGATACCTGGATCGTCGGGAAGTCGACGTTCGGCAGGTCCGACACGGGCAGCAGCCGATAACCCATGATCCCGAAGAGAAGGATCCCGAGCATGACGAGAGTCGTCATGACCGGACGGCGGATGAAGATGTCGGCGATGTTCATGCGGGTTTCCCTTCGGGTTTCCGGATTTCCACGCGCGCTCCGGGCGCCAGGCGCAGCTGTCCGTCCGTCACGACCTGTTCCCCGGCCTGCAATCCTCTCGCAACGACGGAGATCGGGCCCTGGGTCCGGCTGACCGTGACCGGCCGCGACTCCACGGTGAGGTCTTTCCGGACCACCCAGACGTATTGTCCGGACTGGCCGGTCTGGACGGCCTGCGTCGGAATGGTGATGACCTGGGGCTCGGTCGCGAGCGTCAGGACGACGTCCACGAATTCTCCGGGCCAGAGGGCCTCGTCCTCGTTCGCAAAGGTGGCCTTGAGGACGATCGTTCCCGTGCCGGCGTCGACGGTGTTGTCCACGAAGGAGAGCTCGCCCGTCTGGCTCCGCGTGGAGTTCCCGGCCGGGGACGCCGCAACTTTCAGCTTCTCTCCGGGACGGGCGCGCTCGCGGATCTGCACGAGCGAGGATTCGGGAACCGAGAAGGTCACGTAGACCGGCTGGATCTGGTTCAGGACCACGAGCGGCTTGTCGTCGTTGCCCTTGACGAGGTTGCCGGCATGCACGAGCACGCTGCCGGTGCGGGCGGACACGGGCGCCGTGACCGTGCAGTAGGAGAGCTGGAGCCGGGCATTTTCCACCGCGGCCTCGTTCGCCCGGGCCGAAGCCAGGGCCGCGGCGGCGTTCGCGCGGGTCGCGTCGTACTGCTCGCGGGTGACGTAGTCCTTCTGGACCAGCGCGGTGTAACGCTTGACGTCCTCCTCCGCGTTGCGGGCGAGCGCCCGGTCCCGCTCGAGCTGCGCCTGCGCCTGCGCGAGTGCGGCCTGGTACGGACGCGGGTCGATCTGAAAGAGCAGATCGCCCTTGTGGACGTTCTGCCCCTCCTGGAACCCGACGCGCGTGACCTGGCCTCCGACGAGGGCTTTGACATTAACGGTGGTGTAGGGCTCGACGTGCCCGATCGCGCGGACCTCCACCGGAATGTCCTGTCGGGAGACGCTCGCGACCGTGACGGGCGCGGTCTCGGGGGCGGCGGCCGCCTTCGGGTCCTTCTTTGCGCAGCCGAACGCGGTCATCGCCGCGAAGGCCGCGAGCGCGACGAGAGCGGATCTCTTCTCGAACTTCATGGGGTTCCCCCGGATTGAGTCGGTGTTGGAACGGGCGCGGTGGTCGCCGGCGGAGGGCCGAGCGATCCGGTGTCGTGCGCCAGCATCGCGAGCGCGACGAACCAGTCGGACCGCGCCTGCGTCTCCTGAGCCAGGGCGTTGGCGTACGCGCTCTGCGCGACCAGGAGATCCAGGATCGATCCGACGCCCGCGCGGTATCGCTCGGCGGCGACCTCCTGCGACTGCGTGGCGGAAGCGAGGAGGTCGCGCGCGGTCTTGACGCGCTGCGCCGCGGTCTTCAGGTTGTAGTAGCTCGTCCAGACCTGCAGCACCACCTGGTCCTCGAGCGTGTCGGCCTGCCCTTCCGCGACTCGTGCCTGCTCGCGCGCCTCGAGCGTTTCGTACGTGTTGCGCCCCCCGGTAAAGACGGGGAAACGGAAGAGGAGCGATCCCGAGTAGTTGGTCGCGAACGGGAGTCCGGTCGAGTTGTAGAAGTACACGCGCGAAGCCGATCCCGCGGCGGAGAGCGTCGGGAGACCCTCGGCGCGCACCGAACGGACGTGGCTCTGCGCCCGCAGGACCTCGAAGCGCGCGGCCGCGAGATCGGGACGCTGGCTCTGCGCCTTGTCGATCAGGGAGTCGACGGTCTCGCCGATCTCCTCCACGTCGAAGGTGGCCGGAAGCTCCACCACGTCCACGGGAACGTCGGGCGATACGCCCGCGGCGGTCGCGAGCGCTCCCCGCAGCGTCTGGATGGCTCCCCGCGCGGTCTCGAGCGCCAGCTCCGCCTGGGACATCGCGGTCCGCGCCTGGAGGACGTCGGCGATCGTGGCAACACCGGCGCTGTGCCGGTCTTCCGCCGCCGCGAGGCTTTCCTTCGACTGCTTCAACGTCGCCTCGGCCGCGGCGGCCTGGCCTTTCGCGTTCTGGTACTGGTAGAACGCGACCTCCACCTGCAGGACGACGTTCTGGATGACCGCATCGTGCGTCCAGTCCGCCGCGAAGAGCGCGTTGCGCGCTTCCGCGACGTCGGCGGCGCGACCGCCCACGTCGAAGAGCAGCCACGAAAGGTTGAGTGACGGTCCGTAAGTGGTCTGCAGCGTGATGAACCGGCTGCCGACCGACGTCTGCTTGCTTCTCGTGATGTTCGCGTTGAGCTCCAGGTCCGGCAGGTAGGCGGACTTCTTCGCGCCGAGGTTCGCGGCAGCCGCGCGCGCCTGGTGCCACGCCGTCCGCGTTGCCGGGTTGTTGCGGAGCGCGACGTCGACGACCTGGTCGAGGGAGAGCGTCGCGCCGGGCCGGAGGTACTCCGCCGGGATCGCAGGCGGGGGAGTCGGCGCGGCGGCGGGCATGCGCGCCTCCGCCGGCGGTTGCCACGGCGCCGCAGGGCTCGGCGAGACGTGGGCGTCGACGTCCCGGGTCGCGCAGCCGGCGGCGAACAGAGCCATGAGCCCGGCCGCGGCGGTGGTCGTTCGGCGCGCCCGGCTCACGCGGGCGCCCTTTCGATGCCGTGCGTGAAAATCCCCACGATTTCCGAGACCAGACCGTCCAGCGTGTCCTCCGGACGTCGAAGGGCATTCGCCGCGCGGATCATTCCCCGAAACAGCTCGGCACCGATCCGGGCGTCGATGCCCCGGAACTCGCGCCGCCGTATGCCTTCCAGGATGGCCTCCTGCGCGAGCCGGGAGACTGCCTCGCGCCGCTTCTGGAGCTCGCCGTCCCGCTTCGCGAACCGCCGCTCGTCGTTCAGGAGCAACGTGAAGAGCTCCCGGC
>JBKPMI010000367.1:0-8819 GCA_046732075.1 Acidobacteriota bacterium
CCGGCGTCCGCGAGCCGGGCCCCTCGCTCGAGGCGCGATGCTCGATCAGGCTCTCGGGCCCGCCGAGGCTGGTGGCGTTGACGAAGAGCTTCGTGCGCGCCGTCGCCCGGACCGCCGCCTCCCGGCCGTCCCGGACGTGGAAGGACAGCATCCCGCCGAACGCCGACATCTGCCGGGCCGCGACGGCGTGGCCCGGGTCGTCCGGCAGGCCGGGATAGTGGACCGCGCGCACACCCTTGTGCCCGGCGAGGAACCGCGCGATCGCGAGCGCGTTCGCGGCGTGGCGCTCGACCCGGCAGGCGAGCGACCGGAGGCCGCGGAGGACGAGCCACGACGTGAACGGGGCGGCCACCGCCCCGTGGACGTCGCGCACGTGGCGGACCTGGTCGGCGAGCTCGTTCTTCCGGGCAAACACGAGCGCGCCGCCCTGGACGTCGCCGTGGCCGCCCATGTACTTCGTCGTCGAGTGGAGGACGAGGTCGAAACCGGAGTCGATGGGCCGCTGGAGGATCGGGGTCGCGAACGTGTTGTCCACGAGGCAGAGCGCATTGGCATCCTTCGCGATCCTGGCGACCGCCGCGAGGTCGACCACTTTCAGGAGCGGGTTCGACGGCGTCTCGGCCCACACGAGCCGGGTGTTCGGCCGCATCGCCGCCGCGAGGCCGGCGCGGTCGGTCATGTCGACGATCGATGCTTCCATGCCCCACCGCGGGAGGTACTCGACGGCCATCTGGCGGTACACGTAGTAGACGTCGTCGGGAAAGACGACGTGGGAGCCGGGTGGGAGCGCCTGGAGGATCGCGGCTCCCGCGGCCACGCCCGAGCCGAACACGAGGGCGGCCTCGCCCTTCTCGAGTGCGGTGAGAGCGGACTCCAGACGGTCCTGAGTCGGGTTGGCGTTCCGCGCGTAGATGTACCCGCCGATCTGCTCGGAGCCGGGGCCGAGCTCGTAGTTCGTCGACAGGTGGATCGGAGGCGCGACCGCGCGCGTGACGGGATCGCGGTCGGCGCCCGCGTGGACGGCGACCGTCTCGATTCTCACGAGTGGGCGACGGCCGCCGCTCGCTGTGCCTCCTCGCGGTTCCGTCCGGCCGTCTCCTCCGCGTTGGTGTAGACCGGCGCGCACCAGTGCCGGTACTCCGGCCGCCTTCCGCGCACCACGTCGAAGTAGAGCTTCCGGAGAGCCGCGGCGATCGGGCCGATCCGGCCGTTGCCCATCGGACGGTGGTCGACGCGCGTGATCGCGACGATCTGAACGCCAGTGCCCACGAACATCGCCTCGTCAGCCACGTAGATCTCGCTGCGATCGATGGAGCGCTCGACGACCGGGATGCCGAGCTCGTCGCGGAGGAGATCGATGACCGTCCGCCGCGTGATTCCCTCCAGGATGTTGTCGGTGATCGGCGGCGTCAGGACGACGCCGTTCCGGACGAGCAGGAAGTTGGCGGCGGATCCCTCCGCGACGTGGCCGTCGCCGTTCAGGACGATCGCCTCGTCGAATCCGGACCGCATGGCTTCCGTCTTCGCCAGCGCGGAGTTGACGTACGAGCCGACGATCTTGCCGCGCGCCGGAATCGCGTTGTCATCGACCCTCCGCCACGACGAGATCGTGGCGTGGGCTCCCTCTTCCTTGTCGATGTAGCGGCCGTAGGGCAGCGCGACGATCGCGGTCTCGGGCGTGAGGTCGTGGAGCCGGACCCCGACCGTTTCGTCGGCGTAGAACGCGAGAGACCGGACGTAGCAGTCCTCCCGGAAAGCCTCCTGCCGGACGAGATCCATCATGGCCCCCGTCAACCCCCGCGCGTCCAGGGGCAGCGTCATCCCCAGCATCCGAGCGGATTCCAGGAAGCGCTTGTAGTGGTCCTCCGGCCGGAACACGAAGAGCTGCTTCTCGTCGTCGTTCCAGTACCCGCGGATCCCGCTGAAGACTCCGGTGCCGTAGTTCAAGCCATGGGTCAGAACGCCGACGTGCGCCTCGGAGTACGGAACGACCCGTCCCTGGAAAAAGGCGTAGCGGGGAAGTGCCATCGTTCCCTCCAGCGGGTCAGGGGATCGCCCGACCCCGTTTCGCTGACGATGCCAATCGAAGAGTCCAATTCGGATTGGATCTCATGACGCCCGCAGCATCCGCCCCTGTTCTGCTAATATCAATAGCCACTTTGAAGAAAGTGGACTGAGCCATGCGGGCAGAGCGAACGCGGGCCGACATCCCTCCCGGCCGGCAACTGGCCGAGAACGAGTTCGTCAACGCGCTCGGAGCCTGGTCCCAGGCGTCGGGCCCGGTCTATCAGCGTCTGGCGAACGGTTTGCGCTCGGCCGTCCTGCGGGGCGACGTGGCGCCGGGCGCGCGCGTTCCCGCGGAACGCAACCTGTCGCGACTCCTCGCGGTGAGCCGGACGACGGTCGTCTCGGCGTACGAGGTTCTGCGCCAGGAGGGGTGGCTCGAGAGCCGGCGCGGCAGCGGCACCCGCGTTCGCACGGGTCCGCGCCGGACCACCATCTCATCGCGGGAGGAGCCCCCGTCGTTCCGGCGGCATCCGGTTTACCGGAGCCTGATCGAGGGCTCGGGCGGGACGATCGAGTTTCTCGGCGCCCACCTTCCGGGGGCCGGCGCGATCCCCGGAGAGATCCTCGCGCTGAAGGACGGAGTCGCGCGGCTCGCACGGGATCACGGCTACCTGCCGGCGGGACTTCCGGAGCTGCGGCGAGCGATCGCAGCCCGCCTGGAAGCGCGCGGCCTTCCGACGACCGAAGAGCAGATCCTGATCACCAGCGGCGCGCAGCAGGCGATCGGCCTGGTCGCGTCCCTCTTCCTCCAGCGCGGCGACGCGGTCGCGCTCGAATCCCCGACGTACCTGGGGGCGATGGATCTCTTCACGAACGCGGGGGCGCACCTGGTGCCGCTCGCCGTCGGGGAGCGCGGCGTGCGGCCCGACGAGCTCCGCGAGGTCGTGCGCCGGGCGTCGCCGCGGGTCGTCTACCTGGTGCCGACGTTCCACAACCCGACCGGAGCGCTCGTGCCGGAAGCGGCGCGCCGGGAGATCGCGAAGATCGCGGACGAGAGCGACGTGCCCCTGGTCGAGGACGACACCCTCGCCGACCTGACGCTCGGCCCGGAGCCGCCGCCGCCGATCGCGGCGTTCTCGCGCGGAGGTCCCGTGCTGACGGTGGGATCGCTTTCGAAAGTCCTCTGGGGGGGACTGCGTATCGGCTGGATCCGCGCGCCGGAGGCGGTACTTTCGCGGCTCACGCGGCTGAAGATCCTGACCGACCTGGGATGCTCGATCCTCTCGCAACTCGCGGCAGTCGAGCTCCTCGGCCGGATCGAGATGATCCGGCGGGCGCGCCGCCGCGAGGTCCGCACGAAGTACACCCGCCTGGCGAAGCTCCTGAAGTCGCTCCTGCCGTCGTGGTCGTGGACGCCTCCGGCCGGAGGCCTGTCCCTCTGGGTGAAGCTGCCGTACGGCGACGCCACGGGGTTCGCGCAGATCGCGCTGCGTCACGGCGTCGCGGTCGTCCCGGGACCGCTGGCGTCGCCCGATGGAAGCGGCGCGGACCGGCTGCGCCTCCCGTTCGTGCACGACGCCGAGACGATGACCGAGGGGATCCAGCGCCTGGCGCGCGCGTGGCGCGCGTTCTCGCCGGAGCGCTCGGAGAGGACGAGCCTGATCGTCTGACCGTAGGCGGGCGCGCACGCGCCTTGCATCGAAAACCCCTTCTGCATCGGGCTCGACGCCGGAAAGGAGGTCCCATGAGGACCGCTCGCCTCCCCGCCGCTTTCCTTCTCGCACTGACCTGCACCGCTGCCGTCTCGCTCGCGGCCACCGTCCCGCAAGAGCCACCCGATCCCGCCAATTTCACGAATCCCGTGGCCAACCCCTTCTTCCCCCTCGTGCCGGGAACCACGTACTTCTACGAGTCGCAGACCGCGGATGGGCTCGAGAGAACCGAGACGACGGTCACCTCGGATACGAAGCTCATTTCCGGAGTGGGGATCACCGCGATCGTCGTCCACGACGTCGCCTTTCTCGACACGGGAGGGATGACCTTCCTCATCGAGGACACGCAGGACTGGTTCGCGCCCGACAACTTCGGGAACGTCTGGTACCTGGGCGAGTCCACCGTGGCGTACCTCTACGACGACAACTGGAACCTGACCGGCACGAGCACCGAGGGATCCTGGGAGGCCGGGATGAACGGGGCGCAGGCCGGCTTCATCATGCTCGCCGACCCGCGCAAGGGCCGGGCGTACCAGCAGGAGTTCGCGGCGGGCATCGCCAAGGACATGGCGAAGATTTCGGGAGTCAACGCGCGGGTTACCGTCCCGTACGGGGACTTCACGAACGTCCTCGTGACCAAGGAGTGGTCGCCCCTCTCGCCCGGCGACGTCGAGGTGAAGTACTACGCGGCGGGCGTCGGCCTCGTGCTGGTCGAGGAGTTGAAGGGAAAGGGAACCGTCCGGCAGGAGCTGGTGAACGTCACCGGGCCCTGAAGACGCGCCGGTGACGCCGGCTCCTCACCCGTTCTGCTTCGCGAACTCCTTCATGAAGGACGTGAGCTCGTCCACACCCCGCTTCGGCATCGCGTTGTAGATCGACGCGCGGATGCCGCCCACGGAGCGGTGGCCCTTCAGACCCCCGAGGCCGGCTTTGCCGGCGTCCGAAACGAACGTCTTCTCCAGCTCCTCCGACGGCAGGCGGAACGTCACGTTCATGTTCGACCGGCTGCCGGGCTTCGCGTGCGGCCGATAGAAGCCTCCGGAGCCGTCGATCGCGCGATACAGCGCCTCCGCCTTTTCGGCGTTCACCCGGCCGACCGCTTCCAGCCCGCCCTGGTCCAGCATCCACCGGACGACCAGGCGGACGACGTAGACGGCGAAGACCGGCGGCGTGTTGTACAGCGACTTCCCCTGCGCGTGCGTGTTGTACTCGAGCATCGTCGGCAGCCCCTGCGGCGCCCGCGACAGAAGGTCCTCGCGGATCACGACCAGGGTGACGCCCGCCGGACCCAGGTTCTTCTGGGCGCCCGCGTACAGGAGCGCGTACTTCCCGATGTCGATCGGCCGGCTGAAAACGTCGGAGGACACGTCCGCCACGAGCGGCACCCTCCCGACCTCGGGCTCGCGGTGCCACTCCGTGCCGTAGATGGTGTTGTTCGTGGTGATGTGGACGTAGGCGGCTTCCGGGTCGAGTCGGAGGTCCGACTGATCCGGGATCCGCGAGAACCCGTCCTCCTCGGTGGTCGCGGCGATCGACACCATGCCCACCTTCTGCGCCTCCTTCACGGCCTTCTTGGACCATACGCCCGTGACGACGTAGTCGGCGCTCCCGTCCGCGGGAAGCAGGTTCATCGGGACCATCGAGAACTGGAGCGACGCGCCGCCGCCCACGAAGAGGATCTGGTAGTTCGACGGGACGCCCGCGAGTCGCCGGATGTCCGCGATCGCGCCGTCTAAGATCTCCTCGAACGCCTTCGAACGGTGACTGATCTCGAGGATCGACATCCCCGTTCCCGCGAGCGAGAGGAGGTCGCGCTGGACTTCCTCGAGCACGGGCTCCGGCAGGACGGCGGGTCCCGCGCCGAAGTTGAAGATTCGCCTCGTCTTCCGGTCTTTTTCTTCTGCGACGGTCGCCATGGTTCTCCTCAGATGGGAATGAGCGTCACTTCCAGAATATCGCTGGTGCTCGCCTCGATATCGCGGAGGATTTCCTCCGAGGGCGCCTGGTTCAGGTGAATTCGCGCGACGGCCGCCTTCGCGCCGTCGAAGACCACGTTCTCGGTCTCCTGCACGTTGATGCCAGCCTGCTTGATCCGGTCGAAGACCGCGGCGAGCACGCCGACCCGGTCACAGTGCCGCACGATCAGGAGGTGCGTCGCCGGCGACTTCTTCGCCAGGTTGACGACGTTCGGGGCCCGCCCCGTTTCCCGGTACTCGCGGACGATCCGCACCGTCTCGGCGGCGATCGCCTCCTGGGCCTGGTCGGTCGATGCGCCGATGTGGTGCGTCCCGATTACTCCCGGCAGCTGGAAGATCGGGTCGTCCACGGATCCGGAGCCGCCGGAGGGCTCCCCCGCGAAGACGTCGAGGCCCACCCGGAATCCGTGTTCCGAGACGGCGCGCGCGAGCGCGGCCTGGTCGACGACTTCGGCCCGCGACGTGTTCACGAAGAAGGCGCCGGGACGCATGGCGTCGAAGAAGTCCCGGCCGATCAGCCCGGTCGTTTCGGGCTTCAGGGCGACGTGGACGCTGACCACGTCGGAGGCCGCGGCCACGTCACGGGGCGACTCCTTCCGCTCGATTCCGAGCTCACGCGCGCGCTCCGGCGTGAGCCGCCGGCTCCAGGCGACGACCGGCATCCCGAAGGCCCGCGCCCGCGGGATCATCTCGGAGCCGATGCCGCCGACCCCGATCAGGCCGAGCGTCCGGCCGAAGAGACCGCGCGCCTTGCCGTACTCCTTCTTGTTCCAGACGCCGCGCTTCAGGTCGGCCGTGTTTTCGGAGATGCGTCGGTCGAGCGCCACGATGAGCCCGAACGCGAGCTCCGCCACGGCGACCGAGTTCTTGCCGGGGCAGTTCGCGACCGAGATGCCGCGCTCCGAAGCCGCCTCGATGTCGATCGTGTTGTAGCCGGCGCCGGCGCGGACCACCAGCGAGAGATGACCCGCCTGGAGAGCGGCGCGAGAAACCTTCGTCCCGCGGACGACGAGAACCTCCGCTTCGCTGTTCTTCAGGGCCTGGGTCAGCGCGTCGTCCTTCGCGTCCGGCTCGTAGAGCACTTCGAACCCCGCGTCCGCGAGGCCGCGGCGGCCCGATTCCTCGAACTTGTCGGCGACGAGAACTCTCATGGGAGGGCGATTCTAAATCTCGTGGATCAGCAGGCCGTCCCGCAGCTTCGGCTCGAACCACGTGGATTTCGGGGGCATGATCTCGTTGGCGTCCGCGATCCGCATCAGGTCGTCGACCGCGACCGGATACAGCGAGAACGCGACCGCGGCCTTTCCGGCGTCCACCGCCGCCTGGAGCGCTTCGGTGCCGCGCGCGCCTCCGACGAAGTCGATCCGGGGATCGGTCCGCACGTCGCCGATTCCGAGGATGGGCTCGAGGACCTGCTCCTGCAGCAGGGTGACGTCGAGCGCGTCGTCCGCGGGAGAGGGCCTGGGAAGACGGATCCCGTACCAGCGGCCGTCCAAGTAGAAGCTCACCTCGCCCCGCCGGGCGGGCGCGGGCGGCGCGCCCGGAGTGATCGGGAGCTTCCGCCCGAGGTCTTCGAGGAACTGCGCGGGTGACCGTCCACCGAGGTCCCGGACCGTGCGGTTGTACGGGAGGATCCGGACCTGTCCGGCCGGAAACGCCACGCCGAGAAAGAAGTCTCGCGGTGCTTCCGCCGCAGCGGGTGAGCGCGAGCCGAGCTCTTCGCGGGCGCGGGCCGCGCTCGCCGCCCGGTGGTGGCCGTCCGCGATGTAGAGGAGCGGGACCTTTGCGAACTCCTCGACGAGGCGCCGCGCGGTCTCGGGCTCCAGCCGCCAGAGGGCGTGCGCGACGCCGTCTTCCGCGGTGAAGTCGTCGATCGGCTCCCGGCGGGCGGCGTCGGCGACGAGGCGGTCGACCTCCGGGCGGTCGCGGTAAGTCAGGAAGACCGGACCGGTCTGTGCCGACAGCGTCACCATGTGGCGCGTGCGGTCGTCCTCCTTGTCCCGCCGCGTGCGCTCGTGCTTCCTCACGACGTCGGAGTCGTACTCGTCGAGAGAGAACGTGGCGGCGATGCCGGTCTGTTCATGTTCGTTCATCTTGAGGCGGTAGAGGTAGACCGAGGGCTCGGGATCCCGGATGAGCGGGGCCTCCCGGGAGAGCCGCCCGAAATTCTCGGCCGCCCGGCGGTAGACCGCGTCGGAATAGGGGTCGGTTCCGTCCGGAAGGTCGATCTCGGCGCGCGACACGTGCAGAAAGCTCCACGGTTTCCCGGCGGCGAGGGCGCGCGCTTCGGCGGTCGAGACCACGTCGTACGGAACGGCAGCGACGTCGCGCGCCCGTTCACCGACGGGTCGAAGAGCCGGAAAGGGACGGAGAGTGGTCACGACGGATCGCTTCGAATGCCGGGGGATTGTATTGCGCGCCGTCCAATCTTCACGGCTATGATTCGACTCCGCCGAGAACCGACGAACCAGAAGGAGCAAGGACCAATGTATCGACGTCAGCTGTCCCTGGGAATCACGACCGCCGCGCTCGTCGCGGCCGGTTTTTTCGCGGTGGCCTGCAAGAAGGAGGAAGCCCCGGCGCCGGCCCCCGCCGCGGAGTCGGCGGCCTCTTCGGCGGCGCCCGCGGAGGCGGCCGCCGCTCCGGCCGCGGCTCCGGCTTCCGCAGATCTCGTCAACGGCGGCCGGTATCTCGTGACGGTCATGGGATGCAACGACTGCCACACGCCGTTCAAGATGGGGAAGAACGGACCCGAGCCCGACATGACGCGGATGCTCTCGGGACACCCCGAGGGAATGAAGCTCGCTCCGCCGCCCAAGCTCGAAGGCGGCTGGCTGATGGCGGGGTCCGCGACCAACACCGCGTGGGCGGGGCCCTGGGGCGTGAGCTACACCGCGAACCTCACTCCCGACCCGAACACCGGCATCGGCATCTGGACCGAGGACATGTTCATCAAGTCGATGCGCCAGGGCAAGCACATGGGCACGTCGCGGACGATCCTCCCCCCGATGCCGTGGCCCTGGTACGCGAAGATGCGCGACGAGGAGCTGAAGGCGATCTTCGCTTACCTGAAGTCGATTCCTCCGATCCGCAACCACGTGCCGGATCCGTTGCCGCCGTCGGG
>JBKPMI010000368.1:0-1199 GCA_046732075.1 Acidobacteriota bacterium
ATTCCGAGCGCCGCGACCGAGAGCAGGAGGAGCGTGCGCCCGCTGGGCGCGACCGGATAGCGCGCGGTCGCGTTCTCGAAGGAGTTGGGAACTTCCGGCGACTCGCTCACAGCTCGATCTGCGCGCCGAGCTCGACGACGCGGCCCGGAGGCAGACGGAAGTACAGCGGCGCGGCCTGCGCGTTCCGCGTCATCCAGGCGAACAGCCGCTCCCGCCAGATCGCCATCCCCGGCCTCTCGGTCGCGAGCAGCGTCTCGCGGCCGAGGAAGAACGTGGTCGCATCCGGATCGAACTTCAGCTGCGGCAGCTCCACGTTCGTCAGGAGATCCGGCACGTCGGGCTGCTCGACGAAACCGTAGCGCGCGATCACACGGTAGAGGCCCTGCCCGAGCTCCCGGACCTCGGCCTGCTCCTCGTCCGGGACGTTCGGGATCTCCTCGGTCTTGATGGTCAGCAGGATGACGCGCTCGTGGAGCACCTTGTTGTGCTTCAGGTTGTGGAGCAGGGGCAGCGGAATTCCCTCGACGGTCCGATCCATGAACACCGCGGTGCCCGGGACGCGCGGCGGCGGCCGCCTCTCGATCGAGCGCAGGAAGTCGACGTCGGAGAGGGCGCTCTCCTGGATGCGGTCCGCGAGGATCTTCCGGCCTCGGCGCCAGGTCGTCATCAGCGTGAAGACCGTGCCGGCGACGACCAGCGGGAACCAGCCGCCGTGCGCAACCTTGACGATGTTCGCACCGAAGAAGGCGAGATCGATCGTGAGGAAGAACGCCGAGAAGAGGATGGCCGCCGGCAGGCTCCAGCCCCAGAGCTCGCGTTCGACCAGGAAGAGCAGAACGGTCGTGATGACCATCGTCGTCGTGACCGCCACGCCGTAGGCGGCGGCGAGGCTGCTCGAGGTCCCGAAGCCGACCACGAGAGCGATGCACGCGACCATGAGCGCCCAGTTGATGGCGGGGATGAAGATCTGGCCGATCTCGCGCACCGACGTGTGGCTGATCTCGAGGCGCGGTGTGTAGCCGAGTTGCACCGCCTGGCGGGTGAGCGAAAAGACACCGGAGATGACGGCCTGGGACGCGATCACCGTGGCCGCGGTCGCGAGACCGACGAGCGGATATTGCGCCCACCCCGGCGCCATCCGGTAGAAGAGGTTCGGCGCTGCGTCCGGGGAGTGCAGGAGGAGCGCCCCCTGCCCGAAG
>JBKPMI010000369.1:0-8965 GCA_046732075.1 Acidobacteriota bacterium
GGGTCGATCCGATTCGCCACCCCGATGTTGAACGCCCTCGGGTTCGTATCCATGTTCGTCATCGGCGGACTCTCCGGCATCTTCATGGCGTCGACGCCCGTCGACATCTACATCCACGACACCTACTTCATCGTGGGACACATCCACTACGTGCTCTTCGGCGGGTCGCTCTTCGGCGCCTTCGCCGGGCTCTACTTCTGGTACCCGAAGATGTTCGGCCGGACGATGAGCGAGCGGTGGGGGAAGGTCCACTTCGCTCTGACCTTCGTCGCGTTCAACTGCGTCTTCTTCCCGATGCACTTCCTCGGGATGCGGGGGATGCAGCGGCGCATCTACGACTACTCGCAGTATGCCCACTTGAAGGGCCTGCAGCCCATGAACCAGTTCATGACCGTGTCGCTGTTCGTGCTCGGCGCGGCGCAGATCATCCTGGTCCTGAACTTCTTCCTCTCGATGCGGCGCGGGCGGCTCGCCGGGGACAACCCGTGGCGCGCGAACACGCTCGAGTGGCAGACGTCCTCGCCCCCTCCCCACGAGAACTTCCACGACACGCCGACCGTCTACCGCGGGCCGTACGAGTTCAGCGCTCCGGAGAGGGGCGCCGACGACCACTGGCCGCAGAACGAACCGCCCACCGGCCGGCCCGTGACCGCGCATGGGTGATGCGCCGCGGAGCCGGGCGCTGCACCGCTACGCCGTCCTGACGGCGGCGGCGACCCTTCTCCTGATCGTCGCGGGCGGGCTCGTGACGTCGACGGAGTCGGGTCTGTCCGTTCCGGACTGGCCGCTCTCCTACGGGCGCCTCATGCCGCCGATGGTGGGGGGAGTCTTCTACGAGCACGGCCACCGGATGGTCGCGACCACGGTCGGCCTCCTGACGGTCATCCTCGCGGTGTGGCTGGCGAAGAGAGAGCCCCGGCGATGGGTCCGGCGCCTGGGCCTCCTGGCGGTGGCGGCCGTAGTCCTGCAGGGAGTGCTCGGCGGTCTGACCGTGATCTTTCTCCTGCCGACGGCGGTCTCCGTTGCGCACGCGTGTCTCGCGCAGACCTTCTTCTGCCTGGTGGTCGCGATCGCGGTCGTCACCTCGCCGCGGTGGGATCCGCAGCCGGCGTCTTCGCGGGGCCCGGCCACGCGGCTGGCGACGCTCGCCGCCGGCGCTGTGTTCGTCCAGTTGGTCGTGGGCGCCGTGATGCGCCACACGAAGGCGGGACTCGCGATCCCCGACTTTCCGCTTTCGCTCGGCCGCGTCGTGCCGCGTCTCCACTCGTTCCCGGTCGTGATCGCGTTCGCGCACCGCGCGTGGGCCCTCGTCGTCGCGGCCGCGGTCCTCGCCGCGGTCGTCGCCGCCTATCGCGCCGGGCTGCGACGGAGCGCGCTCTTCCTGGGGCTGCTGGTCCCCGCGCAGATCGCGCTCGGAGCGATGACCGTTCTCTCGCGCAAGAGCGTTCCGATCACGACCGCGCACGTCGCGACCGGCGCGCTCCTCCTCGGGACGTCTCTCGCTCTTTCCCTCTCGGCGATGGCGCGCGTCCGCCGGGAGCAGCCGGCGGAGCTCTTCGTCGAATCCCGGGCCCTGGCATGGAAGTAGTCCTCGCCGCCGCTCCGGCTCGAGCCGCCGACTTCGTCGAGTTGACGAAGCCGCGCATCACGTTCCTCGTGCTCGTGACCACCGCGGTCGGCTACGCCCTCGGCGCCGGTCAAGGTTTCCAGGCCGGTTTCTTCGTGGCGCTCCTCGTCGGGACGGCGCTCGTCTCGGGTGGCGCGTCGGCCCTGAACCAGTGGGCGGAACGCGACGCGGACGCGCTGATGACGCGGACCGCGTCCCGGCCGATCCCTTCCGGAAGGCTCACGCCCGCGGATGCGCTCGCGTTCGGACTCTCCATCTCGGCGATCGGCCTGGTGCTGCTCGGGGCCGCCGTCAACGGCCTGACGGCGCTGCTCGCCGCGATCACGCTCGCCACGTACGTCCTCGCCTACACGCCGCTGAAGCGCGTGACCTCGCTCTGCACCCTGGTCGGCGCGGTCCCGGGCGCGATCCCCCCGATGATGGGCTGGGCCGCGGCGCGCGGCGCGCTCGGCCGTGAGGCGTGGGCCCTGTTCGCCGTCCTCTTCCTCTGGCAGCTGCCGCACTTCCTCTCGATCGCGTGGATTTACCGGGACGACTACGCCCGCGGCGGATTCCCCATGCTGCCGGTGACCGATCCCGGCGGCGAGTCCACCGCCCGGCAGACCGTGGCCTACGCTGCGGCGCTCGTGCCGGCGACGCTGCTCGCGGGGGCGTTCGCGGCGGCGGGGGAGCGGTACCTCTGGAGTGCGCTCGGCCTCGGCGCGATCTTCGTGGCCTGTACGATCTCCTTCGCCCTGAAACGGTCGGTGAGGGCGGCGCGGCTCGTCTTCATCGCCTCGGTGCTCTACCTTCCGGCGGTCCTCGGACTCATGGTGATCGACCGATGATGGCGGCCACGTCCTCTCCGTCGAGCAACCGGAAGATCCTGATCCTGCTGGTGCTGTTCGCCATCTTCCTGTTCGTGGGGTCGATCCTGTTCATCATCTCGCGGGCGCAGTGACGGAGGTACGCGCGTGACGGAACACAAGCACCCGAACTACATGGCGATCTTCTGGATCCTGCTCTCGGTGACGGTCATCGAGGTCGCTTACTCGTTGATGAAGGTCCCGCGGCCGATCCTGATCTTCGGTCTCGTCAGCCTCGCGGTGTTCAAGGCGGTCCTGGTGGCGCTCTACTTCATGCACCTGAAGTTCGAGCGGAAGACCCTGGGCATCCTCTTCGCGTCGACTCTCGTGCTCGGCGCGATCCTCGTGTCCGTCGGAATCGGCGAGCACGTGCTGCCGAGACCCTGAGGCCGCCGATGTCGAACCACGCAGTCGCCCACGCCGCCACGGCGGCCCACGTTCACGTCGAGCCCCCCTCCGCGACCGGGATCGCCCACGACAAGATGGGGATGTGGGTGTTCCTCTGCTCCGAGATCATGTTCTTCACGGGGCTCATCGGGTCCTACATCGTCCTGCGCTTCTCGAGCCCGGTCTGGCCGCACCCCGGCAACACGCTCAACATCTGGCTCACCGCTCTCAACACGTTCATCCTCATCTGCTCCTCGGTGACGATGGTCCAGGCGCTCGCTTCGGTGCGCGACGGCGACATCCGGAAGCTGAAGCTCTTCCTGTCGCTGACGCTCCTGTTCGGCGCGACTTTTCTGTCGATCCAGGTGTGCGAGTACCGACACCTGCTGCACGCGGGCTTCAACCCCCACGCTTCGCTCTTCGGGTCCGTCTTCTACACGACCACCGGCTTTCACGGGTTCCACGTCTTCTGCGGCGTCGTGTGCATGGCCTTCGTCACCGGCAAGGCGTTCCTGGGCAAGTACACGCCGGAGCACCACCAGGGGGTCGAGACGATCGGCCTCTACTGGCACTTCGTCGACCTCGTCTGGATCATTCTCTTTACGATCATTTATTTGTTCTGAAACCGGTAGCCGGTAGCCGCTAGCCGGTAGCGTGAATCCGCTCGTCCACCCCACGGTCAACGCGGCGCTCAACTTCGCCAGCGCGGTCTTCCTCCTCGTCGCCTATCGCGCCATCCGGAGGCTCCAGATCGAACGGCATCGCCGCTGGATGCTCGCCGCCGCGGCGACCTCGGCCGTGTTCCTGGTCTCGTACCTCGTCTACCACGCGCGCGTCGGCTCGGTCCGCTTCCTGGGCGCCGGGGCGGCCCGCGCCGTGTACTTCGCGATCCTGGGCTCGCACACGATTCTCGCGGCCGCCGTGCTCCCGCTCGTTCTCCGCACGCTCTACCTCGGTCTCCGGCGGCGGGACGACCGCCATCGCCGGATCGCCCGGTGGACGTTCCCGATCTGGCTCTACGTTTCGGTGACCGGCGTCGTGGTCTACGTGATGCTCTACCACCTTTACCCGCATGCGCCGATCGCGCTAGCATCGCCGCGATGAGAGCGTCCGCCCGCGTTGCCGCCGTAATCCTCCTGGTGGTGCTGATTCTGCCGGCGGTGCTCTCGGCGTGCCCGCTGTGCAAAGAAGCGACGCCGGACGGCGAGTATCCGGGCGGATCCGCATCGCTCGGGCGCGGGTTCTACTACTCGATCCTCCTGATGATCGCGGTCCCCTGGACGGCGGTGGGAACGGTCGCGTTCCTGATCTTCCGCCGCCGCCGCCGGGACAAGCTCGCGGCGGCCGAGCACGGCGTGCCCTTCTTCCCCGAGTCGCGCGGAGTCGAGCCCTGAAGGGAGGACCGGTCCCCGCGCGGACCGGCAGCCTCGTCCTCCTCCTGCTTCTCGCCGCGACGCTCCTTCCTGCCGCGAATCCCGCTCCGATCGAGCGCTCCGCCGACCTCGAACGCCTCGCCTCCCGCGTGGCGAGCGAGGTCGCCGCTGAATTCGCACCCTCGGGTCTCACGCCGGAAGGCCTCTCGATTGCGGTGATCGACCTGACGCCGGCGGGCTCCGGAACGCCGGCCGCCGGGTCGTATCGGGGGGACGTCCCCTATTACCCGTGCTCGGTCGTCAAGACGTTCTACCTCGTCTACTACGAGGCGGAAAAGGAAGCGGGGCGGCTGAAGGACACGCCGGAGCTGGTCCGCGCTGTCCACGACATGATCACCGTGTCTTCCAACGACGCGACCGGTTTCGTCGTCGACTCGATCACCGACACGACGTCCGGTCCCGAAATCGACAGCGCGCGCAAGTGGGAGAAGTGGAAGACGCGCCGCAACGCGGTCAACCGGTACTTCGCGGCCCGGGGGTATCGCGACCTGAACGCCAGCCAGAAGACGTTCTGCGAGGACGCCTACGGGCGCGAGCAGGCGTTCCGGGACGGCGGAAAGAATCGCAACCGGATGACGCCGAACGAGGTGGCGCGCCTGTTCAAGGAGATCGCGCGCGGAGAGGCGGCCGGGACCGCCGGAACCCAGGAGATGCTGGGTCTCTTGGCGCGGGACATCACGCCCGAGAAACCGTTCGAGGACCTGGAGCTCGAGGACGCGCGACTTTCCGGAAGGAAGCTGCCCCCGGGTACGAAATTCTGGTCGAAATCCGGGGACGCGTACGACTTCCACCACCTGGTGGCGCGCGCGGTCCTTCCGAACGGGAAAGACTTCGTGGTCGCCGCGTTCACGAAAGGGGTCAAGACGGTCCCGGAGGTCATTCCGCGGATCTACGAGAAGGTCGGCGCCTACTTCGAGGGAGAGCGCCCGGCGATGGCGGGACGAGCCGGGGCGGCGGGGGACCACGGCAAGCCGTAGCGCCGCGCTGCCGGGCCTGCTCTCGCGAGCGGCCGGCGCGGCCGTCCTCCTCCACCGCGCGACGCTCCGGGTCGAACGGGTCCACTTCGACCGTTACATCGAACTCAAGGCGCGCAACGTTCCGATCCTCTTCGCGCTCTGGCACGGCCGCATGTTTCTCTCGATCCAGGCGCACCGGCACGAGGGCATCGTGACCATGGCGTCGCGCTCGAAGGACGGCGAGATCATCGCGGGCTGGCTCGAACGGAACGGCTACCAGGTGGTGCGGGGATCGTCCTCGCGCGGAGGGTCGGAGGCGCTGCGCGAGATGGTGCGACAGGTCCGCGCCGGCCGAGCCGCCGCGCTCACGGTCGACGGACCCCAGGGGCCGCCGCGGCAGGTGCAGCCGGGCATCGTCCAGCTCGCGCGGCTGACCGGAGGCTGGATCCTTCCCATCACCTCCTCGAGCGCCCGGCCCCGCTTCCTCGCCTCGTGGGATCGCTACCTGCTGCCCCGGCCGTTCTCGCGGAACGTCGTCGTCTACGGGGAGCCGTTTCCGATCCCGGCCGAGGAGAGCGCGGAGACCGGCGCCGCCCGGATCGCGGCGGCGCTCGACGCCGCGACCCGCGAAGCCGACGAGCGGATGGGCACGATTCCGCCGGAGGTGTGGACGCGGAAGGTGGACGCGGCCTCCGCCGGAGGCTGACGCGCTACTGGTTCGCGCCACCCCGCGCCGGCTCGAGCGCGTCCGCCGGCGGCAACAGCCGGACCGTCTCGAAGTGACGGACCAGCGCGAACCAGTACATCGGGACGACCGCGATCTCCCGCGCCGGATCCGAGAGGGCGAAGGCCCGCGGGAACCGGCGCTCCGCGTCCCAGTCGATCGAGAGCCGCTGATTCCCGAGCGTCGCCTGAACCGAACCGCGCCGCCGGATCTCGTCCGGCGTGAACGCGAGCGCCGAGTCGCCCGAGGCGATCGCGAGGAGCTCCCTCTTGGCGGGTTGTCGCCGGTCGCGGATCTTCTCTCCGGAGATTCCTTCCCACGGCGAGGCGCCATAGAGCCGCATCGACAACGGGACGGAGGTCGGCAAGCCGAGGTCGGCGTAGCGCGTCGTCGGGAAGGACCGCCGCCACGCTTCGTTGGTCGTGTAGGTCGCGGCGACCGGCTCCAGCTTGCGGCCCGCGAGCGGCCCGGACAGGGCGAGGCCGGTCGCGGCCGACCAGTAGGTGCCGGTCTCCCGGTCCCGGAGAACCAGGGTGTCCCGCCAGAGCGCGCCCGAGTTTTCGAACGTGAGGACGCGCCCGTCGATCGACCGGTCGTAGATCGCGGCGACGCGGGTCAGGGCACAGCGGGCCACCACCCACGAGTGGCCGGATCCCCGGTCGTCGATCACCTCCACGCGGTCGAGGAGCCCGATCGGGTACGCGAGCGCTTCGTCTCCGATCTTGAGGCCGAGAACCCGCTCCTTTGCCGCGGGGGGGTGGGAGTGCGCCGCGGGCGTCTGGCGAAGGGGATCGGACTCGGACCGGAACCGCGCCGCCGGCGCCATCTGGACGAGGGGATCGCCGCCGATCGACGCGATCCGCGGCTTGGTCCGGTATCCCGAGGCGACACAGCCCGAGCCGAGCGAAGCGGCGAGGACGAGGAGGGCGGCCGCGCGGCGCGTCAAGAGTACGCGGGGGCCGGAATCGGATCGCGCCGCACGCGCCGGTACTCCGCATCCCGTTCCCAGGGCTCGCGGCCGGACTCGCGGATCATGCGCTCGAACTCGGGACGCGACATCCCGGACGCGGTGGTCGCGCCGGCCGCGTGCGTGATCGTCTCGTCCACGACGGTGCCGACGAGGTCGTCGGCGCCGAAGAAGAGCGCGACCTGCGCGAGCTTGGTCCCGATCTGGATCCAGTAGGCCTTGACGTGCGGGAAGTTGTCGAGGAGCAGGCGCGACGCCGCGATGACGCGGAGGTCGAGCTGGCCCGACGTCGTCGGCAGGTGCGCGAGCGGAGTGTTCTCCGGGTGGAAGGCCAGCGGGATGAGCCCGGTGAAGCCTCCCGTCTCGTCCTGCAGGTCCCGCAGGCGCAGCAGGTGATCGACGCGGTCCCGGTCCGACTCGACGTGACCGTAGAGCATCGTCGCGTTCGTCCGGACCCCCTGCGCGTGGCACTCCCGCGCGATCTCGAGCCAGCGCTCTCCCGAGATCTTGTTGCGGCAGATGACGTCGCGGACGCTTCTCTCGAAAATCTCGGCGCCGCCTCCGGGGCAGGAGTCCATGCCGGCTTCCTTCAGGTCGCGGATCGTCTCGCCGACCGTCCGCCCGCCGACGTGCGCAATCCAGTCGAGCTCCACCATCGTGAACGCCTTCAGGTGAACGGCGGGGAAGCGCTCCTTGAGCGCCCGGAGGAGCCCGGTGTAGTAGTCGTACGGCCACGTGGGATGCAGTCCGCCGACGATGTGGAACTCGGTGACGGCCTCGCTGTAGCCCTTTCCGGCCTCCTCGACGCACTCCTCGATCGCGAGCTCGTAGCCTCCGGGCTCGTTGACCTTCTTGGCCCACGCGCAGAGCGCGCAGTCCACCCAGCAGAGGTTCGTCGGGTTCAGGTAGCGATTGACGTTGTAGAACGCGGCGTTGCCGTGACGCTCCTCCCGGACGTGGTTCGCCAGCCGGCCGAGACCGAGGAGGTCGCGCGTGCCGAAGAGCGTCATCCCGTCGTCGAACGAGAGCCGCTCGCCCGCGAGCACCTTCCGGGCGATCGGGGCGAGGTCCGATCGGTCGAACGACGCCGCGAAACGCTCCCGCCCGGAGGTCACGGGATCGCCGGCTTCGTCACCGGCTGGTAGGGGTTCTGCGCCTCCGAGGCGACTTCGTCCACGAAAGGCTGCAGGTACCGGTAGCAGTCCCAGCAGTACTTCTCTTCCGCGCGGAACTGGAAGTCCACCACGCGGCCGACCGCCGGAAAATCGACGATCTCCCGGCCACAGCGGTGGCAGACATCCTTCTGTCCACGGATGAGTCTCCAGACGGGTCCCATGGGACCCGGAATCCTATCAGCGCTCGACCTCTTTTCGGAGCCGTTCCTTCTCTCTCGCGCGCGCGTACTTCGTGCGGTCGCCGTGACGCTTCTCCCCCTTCTTCGGGAGCGGAATGCGCGCGAGCGGTCCGGGCCGCGCCGATCGCGCCTTCCGTTTTGCTTTTCTCTTTTTCTGCTTCACGCCGTGACGATCTGCTCCCCGCGGCCGGCCCGCAGCTGCCGCGTCGCGAACCACAGGGCCACGGCCGCGGTGAGCGCGACCGCTGCGCCCGTCAGAAAGGCGGTGCGCGGGCCGAACCGCTTCCAGAGTAGACCGAAGAGGATGGAGGCGGGCAACGCGGTCATTCCGATCGCCGCGTGAAACGCGCCGTAGGCCCGTCCGCGGAGACCCTGCGGCACGAGGTCGGCGACGAAGGCGCGCTCGGATCCTTCGGTCAGGCCGAAGAAGAGCGCGTAGACCGCGAAGAGCGCCCAGACCGCGAGCGGCCGGGAGACGAATGCAAAGCCGCCATACGACGCGGCGTAGATGACCCAGCCGAGCGCGATCGCCGGCACCCGTCCCACGCGGTCCGCGAGCGCGCCGCCGGGGACTCCCGTCGCCGCCTTGACGGCGTGAAAGAACGACCAGAGCAGCGGCAGCTGCCAGAGCGCGACGCCCGCGTCCTGCGCGCGCAGGAGCAGGAACGCGTC
>JBKPMI010000370.1:0-21841 GCA_046732075.1 Acidobacteriota bacterium
GAGTTTATAGTCACGACAAAAAGGGCGCGTCCTCGTGGCGTGCCCTTTTCGTTTGACCAAGTTCAGACCGGAGACTCGGCGGTCTCCAGTCCGAAACACGGTGGACCCGACCCGCGCCGCACTCGCCGATATCCCGCTGCCTCTTCGCTTTTCGGTACCGCCCAACGTTGCTCAGGTATCGGCAAACGCGACTACGTCGAAAGAGCCGAGTGAGACCCGGCTGCGCGTTTGACCGACCCCGGGGCGTGTGCTATTCCTACGCGCTCCGTAGCGCAGACGATCTTCATCCCCCCGGTCCGACTCTCGTAACCGAGGAAAACGCGCCAGAACCATGATCAAGGCCCCCGATGTGACCCTCCTCTACGTGATGTTCGCGTTCGTGGTGTCCTACGCCCTGCTGAAGCGTTTTCTCTTCGCTCCGCTGGGCGCGATCCTGGAGCGGCGCGAGCGAGAGGAGCAGGAGGCTGCGAACCTTCACAACGAGAGCGTGCGCGAGCTCGAGCGCACCGTCGCGGACGCCGAGGCGCGGCTCGCTGTCGCCCGCCGGGAGGCTCTGAAAGAGCGCGAGAGGCTTCGCGCCGAGGGCCTGACAGCTTTCGAGAAGAAGCTGAACGAGGCGCGCGTCGCCTCGACGACCTCGGTCGACTCCGCGAGCCAGCAGATCGCGGATCAGGTTCGGATAGCGGCCACCGATCTCCCCGGGCGCGCCCGAACTCTTGCCCGGGAGCTGGCCGAGAAGATCCTCGGACGGAAGCTCGCGGCGTGACGGCCCGCCAGCCCGGGATCGTGCCGAACCCGTTTGGCGGTTCGTTGGCGGGGCGACTGCCGGCCGTGTTTCCTTTCGCTCTTCTCGCGCAGGAGGCGGAGGAACACGCATCCAAATTCCTCGGCCTTCCGCTCTGGATCTGGCAGCTCGCCAACCTCGTTCTCTTCCTGGGCGTCCTCCTGTACTTCGTGGCACGGCCGCTCGCCGCGATGTTCCGGCAGCGGCAGCTGGACGTCGAGAAGAGGTTGGCCGAGGCGAAGGCTCTCCGCGAAGAGGCGGTGCAACTCGGCGCTCAGGTCAAGGAACGCCTGTCGCGCCTGGACCAGGAGATCGAGGAGATCCGGTCCCGCGGTCGCGCCGACGGTGAGACGGAACGCGCGGCTCTGACCGAGCGGGCGGACCGCGAGGTCGAGCGCGTTCGGAAGGAAGCGGAAGAGGAGATCGGCCGCCGGCTCGCATCGGCCAAGCAGGAGCTTCGCAAGACGGCCGCCGACCTGACCGCGGGGGTCGCCCACGACATGCTCGCCGCGCAGATCACGGACGACGACCGGCGCCGCCTCCTGGACGAGAGCGTCGCGCGCCTCGGGAAAGAAGAGCGCCCGTCGTGAGCCGGTTCGCGCGCCCGTACGCCCAGGCGTTCCTGGAGACCGCGCCGCCGAATTACGGCGTCGAGGAATTCCTCTCCGGCGCCGGCGTGATCGTCCGCGCGATGGCGGCCGCTCCGCGCCTGAAGAACTTACTGGCGGGACCCTCCGGTCCGCCGGACGCGAAGCACCGGGTGCTCGACGACCTGATCGCGCGCGCCGGCGTGGACGAAACCGGAAAGCGATTCCTGCAGCTCGTGCTCGCGAACCGCCGCATCGCGGACCTGGCCGAGATCCTCTCGGCGATCCGCGCGGGATGGGATCGCGCGACCGGGGTGGTCGAGGCGCGCGTGACCGTGGCGGCTCCGCTCGCAGACGGCGAGAAGGAGCGCATCCGGGAGGCACTGTCGCGGCAGATCGGCCACCGGGTGCGGATGCAGGTCGACGTCGACCGGAACATCCTCGCCGGGTTCGTCGCGAGGGTTGGGAGCGAGGTCTTCGACGCCTCCGCGATGCGGGCGATCGAGAGGTTCCAGGGGGAAGCGGCCGGGGACTAGAGCGTTCGGGAGGATTCGCAACGATTGCGGGGATGAAATGGAAATCAAAGCAGACGAAATCACCGAGATCCTGAAACGGCAGCTCGCCAGCTACGAGAAGTCGATCGACGTCGCGGAGGTCGGCACCGTCCTCTCGGTCGGCGACGGCATCGCGCGCGTGTACGGCCTCGACAAGGCGATGGCCGGAGAGCTGCTCGACTTCGGCCACGACCTCTTCGGTCTCGCGCTGAACCTCGAGGAGGACAACGTCGGCGTCGTGCTGCTCGGCGAGTCGCGCGAGGTCAGCGAGGGCCAGGAGGTCCGCCGCACCGGAAAGATCATCCAGGTGCCGGTGGGTCCGGCGCTCGTCGGCCGCGTCGTCGACGCGCTCGGCCGGCCGATCGACGGCAAGGGTCCGATCGCGGCCGCAGATCACTATCCGATCGAGCGCACCGCGCCGGGCGTCATCGAGCGGCAGCCGGTCCGCGAGCCGGTGCAGACGGGTCTGAAGGCCATCGACGCGATGATCCCGATCGGCCGCGGCCAGCGCGAGCTCGTCATCGGAGATCGCCAGACCGGCAAGACCGCGGTCGCGCTCGACACGATCATCAACCAGAAGGGGAAGGGGCTGATCTGCGTCTACGTGGTCATCGGACAGAAGAAGTCGACCGCGGCGCAGGTCGTCAAGACGCTCGAGGAATACGGCGCAATGGAGCACACGATCGTGGTTTCGGCCACGGCATCGGATCCCGCGCCGATGCAGTTCATCGCGCCGTACGCGGGCTGCGCGATGGGGGAGTACTTCCTCTACAACAAGAAGCACGCGCTCACGATCTACGACGACCTCTCCAAGCACGCCGCGTCGTACCGGGAGATCTCGCTCCTCCTCCGGCGGCCGCCGGGGCGCGAGGCCTATCCCGGCGACGTGTTCTATCTGCACTCCCGCCTGCTGGAGCGCGCGGCGAAGCTCTCGGACGCGCGCGGCGGAGGCTCGCTGACGTCGCTTCCCTTCATCGAGACCCAGGCCGGGGACGTCTCGGCGTACATCCCGACGAACGTCATTTCGATCACGGACGGCCAGATCTACCTGGAGTCCGACCTCTTCTACTCGGGCGTGCGCCCCGCCGTGAACGTGGGTCTCTCGGTCTCGCGCGTCGGTGGCAACGCGCAGATCAAGGCGATGAAGCAGGTCGCGGGCACGCTGCGCATCGACCTCGCGCAGTACCGCGAGCTGGCAGCCTTCGCCCAGTTCGGCTCCGACCTCGACAAGGCCACGCAGGCGCAGTTGAACCGCGGAAAGCGCCTCGTCGAGATCCTGAAGCAGCCGCAGTTCCAGCCGATGCCGGTCGAGCTGCAGATCGTGTCGATCTTCGCGGGCACGCGCGGGTTCCTCGACTCGCTGCGGGTCGAGTCGGTCCAGCCCTTCGAGGCGGCGCTGCACGAGTTCGTGAAGCGCGACCACGCCGACCTCCTCTCCGCGATCGTCAACACGGGCAAGCTCGAGAAGGCCACGGACGAGGCGCTCATGAGCGCGATCGGAGCGTTCAAGGAACGCTTCGTGAAGGAAAACGCGGACGCCGCCGCGGCGTAGCGAGCTCCATGGCTTCCCTCATCGACATTCGCCGGCGACTGAAGTCGGTGAAGAACACGCAGCAGATCACCCGGGCCATGAAGATGGTCTCGGCGGCGAAGCTGCGCCGAGCCCAGGACCGCGTCATCGCCGCACGCCCTTACGCGAAAGCGTTGCGCGAGGTGCTCGCGTCGGTCTCTTCGCGCGTCAAGGAGGCGAAGCATCCCCTGCTCGGGGTCCGCGAGGAAAAGAAGATTGCGCTCCTCGTCGTCGAGGGGGACAAGGGGCTGGCCGGAGCCTTCAACTCGAACATCAACCGCGCCGTCACGGCCCTGCTCGCCGAAAAGAAGGAGTGGGAATCCGTCACGGTGCTGCCGATCGGCAAGCGCGCCCTCGATTACTGGAAGCGCCGGACGTCGCCGCTCGCGCCGAAGGCGTATCCCGGGATCTTCGCGCGCGTCGAGTACGCGCACGCGAAAGAGATCGCGGATTACCTGACGACGGAGTTCGTCGAGGGCCGCATCGACGCGGCATACGCGGTCTTCAACGAGTTCAAGTCGGTCATGACGCAGATCGTGCGCCGCGACCGGGTCCTCCCGATATCCCGCTCCGAGACCGCACTCGCCGACGCGAACGCGGCGGGCGGGCCCGCGACGGAGTACATCTACGAGCCGGACCCGGAGACGATCCTCGCGAAACTGCTCCCCCGGTACCTCGAGTTCTCGATCTTCCGGATGCTGCTCGAGTCCGCGGCCGCGGAGCACGGCGCGCGGATGACCGCGATGGAGTCGGCGACCAAGAACGCGGGGGAGATGATCGATTCGCTCACCCTGACCTACAACCGCGCCCGGCAGGCGCGGATCACGAAGGAATTGATCGAGATCGTTTCGGGCGCCGCGGCGCTGGAATAGATCCGGGGAGGTTTTGATGGCCGAGCAGAAGACGGGTCGCGTCGTCCAGGTGATCGGGCCGGTTCTCGACGTCGAGTTTCCGGAGGGCCAGTTGCCGCCGATTCACAACGCGGTCGTGGTGAAGGACGAGGGCAAGCAGACCGGCATCCCGATCGACGTGATCGCGGAGGTCGCGCAGCACCTGGGAGAGAACCGGGTCCGCTGCATCTCGATGAAGCCGACCGACGGCATGGTTCGCGGGATGCAGGCCGTGGACACCGGCACGACGATCACGATGCCCGTCGGCGAGGAGACCCTCGGCCGGATCCTGAACGTCGTGGGCGAGCCGGTGGACGGGCTCGGGCCGGTCAACGCCAAGGAGCGTTGGCCCATTCACCGCGACCCGCCGCGCTACGAGGACCAGTCGACCGAGGTCGAGATGTTCGAGACCGGAATCAAGGTCATCGACCTCCTGGAACCCTACTCGAAGGGGGGCAAGACCGGCCTCTTCGGCGGCGCCGGCGTCGGCAAGACCGTCATCGTTCTGGAGCTCATCAACAACGTCGCCATCCACCACGGCGGCTACTCGGTGTTCGCGGGCGTCGGCGAGCGGACGCGCGAGGGCAACGACCTCTACCTCGAGATGAGCGAGTCTGGCGTCATCACGCCGGGCGACCCGAAGAAGTCGAAGGCCTCGCTGATCTACGGTCAGATGACCGAGCCGCCCGGCGCGCGGCTGCGGGTCGGCCTCTCCGGCCTGACGGTCGCCGAGTACTTCCGCGACGTCGAAGGCAAGGACGTCATTCTGTTCATCGACAACATCTTCCGGTTCACGCAGGCGGGCTCGGAAGTCTCGGCGCTTCTGGGGCGCATGCCGTCGGCCGTCGGATACCAGCCGAATCTCGCGACCGAGATGGGCGAGCTCCAGGAGCGCATCACGTCGACGAAGAAGGGATCGATCACCTCCGTGCAGGCGATCTACGTGCCGGCGGACGACCTGACCGACCCCGCGCCGGCGACGGCGTTCGCGCACCTCGACGCGACCACCGTTCTCTCGCGGCAGATCGCGGAGCTCGGCATCTATCCCGCGGTCGACCCGCTCGTCTCGACGTCGAAGATCCTGTCGCCGCGCATCGTCGGCGAGGAGCACTACGCGGTCGCGCGGTCCGTCCAGGCGGTCCTGCAGAAGTACAAGGACCTCCAGGACATCATCGCGATCCTCGGAATCGACGAGCTCTCCGACGAGGACAAGCTCGCGGTCGCGCGCGCGCGGAAGATCCAGAAGTTCCTGTCGCAGCCGTTCTTCGTGGCCGCGCAGTTCACGGGCCTCGAGGGGCGCTACGTGAAGATCGCCGACACGATCAAGGGATTCTCGGAGATCGTCGCGGGCAAGTGCGACGACCTGCCGGAGCAGGCGTTCTTCATGGCCGGCACGATCGAAGAGGTCCGCGAGAAGGCGGCGAAGATGGCGAAAGAGGCGGCGTAGGCGAAAAGGGGGACAGATTTATTTTCCGAAAATAGATCTGTCCCCAATTCGATGTTCATCGGCCATTACGCGGTCGGCTTCGCGGCGAAGCGGGCGGCGCCGAAGACGTCGCTCGGGCTTCTGATCGGCTCGACCGTTCTCCTGGACCTCCTCTGGCCCATCTTTCTCCTCCTCGGGTGGGAAGAGGTGCGGGTCGTCCGCGGCGCCACGCCGTTCCTGAACCTCGACTTCGTCAGCTACCCCATTTCCCACAGCCTGGCGACGACGATCGGCTGGGCGGTCCTCGCCGGCGGCCTCTATTGGACGGTAACGCGCAACCGCGCCGGCGCGATCTGGATCGCGATCGGCGTCGCGAGCCACTGGGTCCTCGATTTCATCTCGCACCGGCCCGACCTGCCGCTGTGGCCGGGCGGCCCGAAGGTCGGCCTCGGCCTCTGGAACTCGACCTTCCAGACGATCGCGATCGAGGAAGCGATGCTGGCCGTCGCGCTCTGGATCTACGTCGTGCACACGTCGGCCCGCGACCCGATCGGACTCTGGGGGTTCCTCGGATTTCTCGTGTTCACGCTCGGGATCTACGCGGCGTCGATCGCAAGTCCGCCTCCGCCGAGCGCGCGCGCGGTGGCCTGGGTCGGGCTCTCGAGCTGGATCATGCCCCTGTGGGCGGGCTGGTTCGACCGGCACCGCCGCTTCGTGCCCGACCTCTCCTCGACGGCGTGACGCGCTGGCGCGCGCTCGCGCTGCTCTCGGCGGCGGAGCTCGCCGGGATGTCGCTGTGGTTCGGGGCGTCGGCCGCGGCGCCGGCTCTGGCGGCTCGATGGGGCCTCGGGGCCGGCGATGCCGGACGGCTGACGCTCGCGGTGCAGCTCGGCTTCGTCGCCGGAACCCTCGCGAGCGCGATCGCGAACGTCTCGGACGTCTTCCCGCCGCGCCGGGTCTTCGCGATCTCTGCAGTGATGGCCGCAATCGCGAACGCCGCGTTCGCGCTGGCTTCGGCGGGTCCGTCCGCCGGAATCGCGCTGCGCTTCGCGACCGGGTTCTTCCTCGCGGGCGTGTATCCGCCCGGCATGAAGATGATGGCGACGTGGTTCCGCGAGGGGCGCGGGATGGCCCTCGGAGTTCTCATCGGAGCGCTCACGCTCGGCAAGGCGTCGCCGTACCTGGTGAACGCCATCGGGAGCGCCGACTGGCGCGTGAACCTGGTCGCGCTTTCCGTTCTCGCGGCAGTCGGTGGCGCGATCGCGCTTCTCGTCGGCGAGGGTCCGTTCTCGGCGGGCTCCGCTCCATTCGACCCGAAGCAGATCGCGCAGGTCTTCCGCAACCGCGGCGTCCGCCTGGCGTCATTCGGTTACTTCGGGCACATGTGGGAGCTCTACGCCATGTGGACCTGGATCCCCGTGATGATCCGCGCGAGCTTCGCCGCGCGCGGGTCCGCGTCAGGGCTCGCGGAGGCCGGCGCGTTTCTCGTGATCGGCGCGGGCGCGCTCGGCTGCGTCGCCGCCGGCGTCGCCGCGGACCGCGTCGGCCGGACCGCCGTCGCTTCGGCCGCGATGATCGTCTCGGGGGCGTGCTGCCTGGTCGTCGGCCTCTTCTACGGCGGGAGCCCGGCAGCGCTGCTGCTGATCGCCGTGATCTGGGGGGCGTCCGTCGTCGCGGACTCCGCGCAGTTCTCGGCGTGCGTGACCGAGCTCTCGGATCCGCGGTACGTCGGCACCGCGCTGACGCTGCAGATCTGCCTGGGATTCCTGCTGACGACCGCATCGATCGAGCTGATCGGGAAGCTCCACGAGACGATCGGCTGGCGCTGGGCGTTCGCCGCGCTGGCGCCGGGACCTGCGCTCGGCGTGGTCGCGATGATCCGGCTGCGGTCCCTGCCGGAGGCGGCGAAGATCGCGCAGGGCCGGAGATAGAGTTCGCGGGAGATTCGTAGGCAACTTTCGGAGGTGAGTGATGGCGGGTAAGAAAGTTCGAAAAGAGAGACCCTTTCGCTCGGCGCTCGATGGCCCGTTTCCGGACAGCCTTCCGGAGTGCGGCGTCGGAACGGACAAGCAGATCGACGTCCACGACACCAAGCTCTTCGACGTCGCCACGGCCAGCAGCGGCGTCTATTTTCCGGAGCTCGCCGGGCTGACGAAGAAACTGAACGGCGTGTTTGCGCGTGAGGCACCCGCCCTGCTTCGGAAGAAACAGAGAGAAGAGAAGGACAAGACGATCGAACTGACGATCGCGCTCACCCGAGGGGGCCTGTACCTGACGTATGCGAAGCCGGTCCGGCGCCGGAAGAAGGCCTGACGGCGGGCGAATACGGATATGGACCTCGGACTCGCCGGCCGCGTGGCGATGGTCGCGGCATCCAGCAAGGGCATCGGACGCGCGATCGCCAGTTCTCTTCTCGCCGAAGGATGTCGGGTCTCGATCTGCGCCCGCACGGCGGACGAGATCGACGCGGCGCGCGAAGAGATGGCTGCGGCCGCGCCCATCACCGAAGTCTTCGGGTCGCGCTGCGACGTCACGAGGACCGAAGACCTCTCGGCCTGGTACAGCGCGACGGTCGAGCGCTTCGGGAAAGTCGACATCCTCGTCACGAACAGCGGCGGGCCGCCGGCGGCGCGCTTCTTCGACCTGACCGAGGAAAAGTGGCGCGAGGGGATCGACGCCGTCCTCTTCAACGTTCTCCGTCTGTCGCGGCTCGTCCTGCCGGGCATGCGGGAGCGGAAGTGGGGCCGCATCATCCACGTGAGCTCGTTCGTCGCGAAGCAGCCGATGGAGCTGCTGACGATCTCGAGCACACTGCGCGCGGGCCTCTCGGCGCTCACCAAGACGATGTCCAACGAGTTCTGCAGGGATGGCGTCCTCGTCAACGCGGTGCTGCCGGGGCACGTCCTGACGGACCGGCAGAAGCACCTGAACGAAATCCGGTCCAAGGAAGAGGGGATCCCGCTCGAGGCCTACGCCGCGCGGACCGCGGCGACGATTCCGATCGGGCGGAGCGCCCGGCCCGAGGAGATCGGCGACGTCGTCGCGTTCCTCGCGAGCGAGCGGGCGAGCTACATCACGGGCGCGACGATCCAGGTGGACGGCGGCCTGATACAAAGTACGTTCTGAGGGAAGCATGAAACTCAAGCTCCAGGTCGTCACGCCCACCCGCACGGTAGTCAACTCCGAGGCCGACTCGGTCGAGCTGCCGGGCGAGCTGGGCTACCTCGGGATCCTCCCGGGCCACACGCCCCTCATCACGGTTTTGAAGACCGGCGTCCTCGCCTACAAGAACGGTTCGGTCGACCGCGCGCTCGCGATCGCCGCGGGATTCGCCGAGATCTCGAACGACAACGTCACGGTGCTCGCCGACTCCGCGGAGGAGCCGGCGGAGGTTGACGTCGCGGCCGCGGAGCGCGAGCGCGCGAAGGCGGAGGAGGAGCTGAAGACCGCGGGCCGCGACAACCTGGACGAGGTCCGCTCCCGCCTCGAGATGGCGCAGGCGCGCCTGGACGTCGCGAAGCGAAGGTAGTTACCGCACCGGGGCCTTAAAATCGTCGCGGATGCACGGCCGCGACGGATCGCAGGAGGGGGACGGCCCGGCGGGTTCGGCGAGCCCGCCCCTGCGGAGGGTCCCCGAAATCTCGGTCGTGATTCCCGCCCGCGACGAGGCCGACAACATCGGACCGTTGCTCGCCGACGTCCGCGCCGCGCTCGACGGCCGGATCGACTACGAGGTAGTCGTGGTCGACGACGGCAGCATCGACGACACACCGGCCCGCCTCCGCGAAGCGGTCCGGAACTTTCCGCGACTGCGGTCGGTGCGCCACCAGACCCCCTCCGGCCAGAGCGCCTCGCTGTGGACGGGCGTGCGCCTCGCGCGCGCGCCCTGGATCGTCACCCTGGACGGCGACGGGCAGAACGATCCGGCCGACATCCCGGCTCTTCTCGAGGCACGGGACGCGCACCCGTCGGAGCGACCGCTCCTCGTCAACGGATACCGGAAGTCCCGCCACGACAGCTGGGTCAAGCGCGCGTCGTCGCGGGTCGCGAACGCGGTTCGCGCGCGCGTCCTGGGAGACGGAACGCCCGACACCGGTTGCGGGCTGAAGCTCTTTCCGCGCGAGACGTTCCTGGCCCTGCCGCGGTTCGATCACATGCACCGCTTCGTGCCGGCGCTCGTGCGCCGGAGCGGCGGAGAAATCCTCTCGGTGCCGGTGCGCCACCGCGGACGCGTCCACGGGCGATCGCACTACGGCCTGCACAACCGGCTCTGGACCGGGATCGTCGACATGCTCGGCGTCCTGTGGCTTCAGCGCCGCGCCACGAATCCGGAGCTCGCGAAGGTGAGCTCCGCGCCGGCAGCCGACGAGGCGCAGCGCCCGACCGCGCGGGAGGAGGAACGTTGAAGATTCCCCCGTTCTGGCTGATTCTCGGCTTCGTCGGACAGGCGCTCTTCTCGATGCGCTTCATCCTCCAGTGGGTGCAGAGCGAGCGGGAGGGCCGGAGCGTCATCCCCGTCGCGTTCTGGTACTTCAGCGTCGCGGGAAGCGTCGTGCTGCTGGCCTACGCGATCCACCGCGCCGATCCGGTCTTCATCCTCGGACAGGCGGCCGGCATCGTGATCTACCTGCGCAACCTCTTCCTGATCTCGCGCGAGAAACAGGGTGGAGGTCCGAGCCCGCGTCCGCAGGACGCATGAGCCGGCGCCGCGCGGCGCTCTTCGTCGTCGCTCTCTGGGCGGTCGGCGTCGCCGGGGGGCTGGCCGCGCGGAAGGCGTGGCCGATCGACGAAACCCGGTACCTCGCGGTCGCGTGGGAGATGTGGACCGGAGGCGACCTCCTCGTCCCGCACCTGAACGGTTCGCCCTACAGCGACAAGCCGCCGCTCCTCTTCTGGCTGGTCAACGCGGGCTGGCGGGTGTTCGGCGTCTCGGAGTGGTGGGCGCGCCTCGTTCCATCGCTCTTCGCTCTCGGCAACCTGCTCCTGACGGCGCGTCTCGCGCGGAGGCTCTGGCCGGATCGCGAGGACGTCGCCGAGGCCGCGCCGCTCTTTCTGCTCGCCACGTTCTTCTGGTCGTTCTTCGCGACGGTCTTTCTCTTCGACATGCTGCTCGTCTTCTTCGCGCTGGTCGCGGTCTCCGGCGCGGTCGCGGCGTCCCGCGGCGACGCCCGCGGCTGGATTGCCGTGGCGCTCGGAATCACGTTCGGGATCCTCTCGAAGGGACCCGCGATCCTGCTCCCGGTGCTGCCGGTCGTGCTGTCGGCGCCGGCGTGGTCCCCCGGGTTGCGGGCGGGGCGCTGGTATCCGCGCGCTCTCGCCGCGGTTATCCTCGGTCTGGCCCTCTCGCTTGCGTGGGCTTTGCCTGCGGCGCGCTCGGGAGGGCCGGCGTACGCCGGCGCGATTCTCTGGAGTCAGACTGCCGGGCGCCTCACCCGCGCGTTCGCCCATCCGCGGCCCTTCTGGTGGTACGTGCCCTTCCTGCCGCTGCTCGCATTCCCCTGGATCCTCTGGCCATGGCTCTGGCGGCGGGACGGTGCAGAGCGAAATCCGGCTCGCGACGGCGGGATTCGTCTGTGCGGGATCTGGGCGGGCTCGGTGTTCGTCCTCTTCTCGCTCGTGAGCGGAAAGCAGGTCTACTACCTGCTCTCGCTGCTGGCGCCCGTCGCGCTTCTCGCGGCGAGGCTCCTGCCGGCGCGCGACGCCGCTCCCCGCCGCCGGGACGTCGCGCTCCTCGCGGGCGCGTTCCTCCTCCTCGCCGTCCTTCTCGCGGTCGCGGCGCCTTTCGCCGTTTCCAAAGGTCTGCCGTTGTGGCTCACGACCCTTCCGGCGCCCGTGGCGCTCGTCCCCGCGCTGGCCGCGGCCGTTCTTCTTCTCGCGCCAATACGCAACCGTACGGTTGCACTTCGCTGCGTGGCGGCCGGGTCCGTGCTGACGGTGGTGGCGCTGCTGTGGGGACTCGGCCGGGCCGCGGGCCCGAGCTACGACGTCCTACCGGTCGCGCGCTACCTGAGCGAGCTCGAGACCGCCGGACGCCCGCTCGCGCACGCCGGCCGCTATCACGGGGAGTACCAGTTCGCGGGCCGCCTGCGCCGGCCGCTCGAGGTCATCGAGCCGGGCGACGTCAACTCCTGGCTCGCGCGCCACCCCGACGGCTACGTCGTCGTCTACTCGAACCGCCTGATCCATGAGCCGGGGGACGAGCTCCGCCGTCCCTTCCGCGGAGGCACCGTCGCGGTCCGGCACCTCACCGCGAGCCGGCGAAAATAGATCTGTCCCCTTTTTTGGAAAATAGATCCGTCCCCATTTCGGCCTGGAGGGGCGCGGTGGCGCCGGGTCCGCGGAGCGCCTTCCCCGGTTTCTTTCCGGTCATGCGCCCGTCGTCGATGACGAAGACCCCGTTGACCGCGACGTAGCGGAACCCCTCGCTGTAGCGGTTGGGTGACTCGAACGTCGCGACGTCGCGCACGGTTTTCGGGTCGAACACCGCGAGGTCCGCCGGGAATCCGACCTTGAGAAGTCCGCGGTCGCGCAGTCCCGCGGCCTCGGCCGCGAACGACGTCATCTTGCGGACCGCCTCCTCCAGGCGCAGGACCTTCTCGTCGCGCACGTAGAGGCCCAGGATCCGCGCGGCCGAGCCCCAGCCGCGCGGGTGCGATCCCTCGTGCGAGAGCGGCCCGTCCGTCGCCTTGGCCGGCGAGTCCGTTCCGAACGACACCAGCGGGTGCGCGAGCGCCGTGCGAACGTCCTTCTCGTCCATGATCGAAATGATGCAGCTCGTGTTGGCGCGGTCGGCGATGACGATGTCGATCAGCGCGTCGCGTGGGTCCTTCTTCTCCTCCGTTGCGATTGCCGCGATCGTCTTCCCCTCGTACTTCTTGAGCGCGTCGGAGAGGACCGACCCGACCATCACGCCCTCGGGTCCTCCCGAGCCCAGGTACTGGTTCTCCCACTCGGCCGTCTCGCGAGCCATGTCCGCCTTCGCGCGCTCGCGCGTCGCCGGGTCCGCGAGACGCTTCAGGAGCGCTTCGCGGCCGCCCTCGCGAACCCACGGCGGGAGACAGGCGTCGAGACCATTCGAGGCACGGTTGTAGGGGTACTGGTTCGCGCTGACGTCGAGACCCTCGGCGCGCGCGGCCTCGATCTTCGCCAGCACCTGGGGCATCTTTCCCCAGTTCGGCTTGTAGGCCGTCTTCAGGTGCCAGATCTGCGTGCGGACCTTCGCGTCGCGGGCGATCCGGAAGACCTCCTCGAGCGAAGCGTCCAGCCGATTGGACTCCGACCGCTGGTGCGTGAAGTAGGCGCCGTTATATTTCGCGGCGACCGTGGCCAGCGCCGCGAGCTCCTCGGTCGTCGAGTAGATGTTCGGGATGTACTGGAGCGACGACGAGACTCCGAGCGCGCCCTCGCGCATCGCCTGGTCGAGGAGAGCCTTCATCGCGTCGAGCTCCGCGGCGGTCGCCGCCCGCTCGTCTTCGCCGACGACGTAGCTCCGCAGGCCGCCGGAGCCCACGAACGTCGCCATGTTGATCGCGGTGCCGCGCTTCTCGAGCGCCTGGAAGTACCCCTCGAGCGTCTTCCAGTCCGGCGTGACGCCGTACTTCTGGTAGGTGTCCTTCTCCTCGTCGATCAGCCGCTGGTTGAGCGGAGCGATCGAGACGCCCTCGCCCGTGACCTCCGTCGTGATGCCCTGCGTGATCTTCGACGCGGCGCGGCCGTCGACGAGAACGTTGTACTCGGACTGGCCGAGCAGGTCGATGAAACCGGGCGCGACCACCAGGCCGCGGGCGTCGATGCGGCGGCCCGCCTTCCGGCCGGCGAGGTTTCCGACGGCGGTGATGCGGCCGTCGCGCACCGCGACGTCGGCCGTGAACCACGGCGCGCCGGTCCCGTCCACGACGCGGCCGCCTTCGAGGACGTAGTCGTCCGGGGGAGCGGCTGCGGGGCCCACGAGCGCGAGCGAAGGAAGGGCGAGCAACACTCCGAACGCAAAAAGCTTCTTCATGGCGGCAAGTCTATGATCCCGGCCCATGACACGGGACGGCGCAATCTCCTCGGACGCCGGCGCACGCGCGGTCGACCTTCTGGAAAAGCTCGTCGCGATTCCGTCCGTCACCGGCGAGGAGGAGGACGTCCTCTCCTTCCTCGAACGGCGCTTTTCCGAAGGCGGCTGGACGGTCGAGTCCATGGACGTCGCGCCGAACCGCCGGAATCTCTTCGTTCACCGCGGCCACCCGAGTGTCGTGCTGACGACCCACGCCGACACGGTCCCGCCCTTCCTTCCGCCGCGACGGGAGGGGAACGTGCTCGTCGGCCGCGGAGCGTGCGACGCGAAGGGAAGCCTCGCGGCGCAGGCCGTGGCGCTGGAAGAGCTCGCGCGCGGCGGCGCGCGGGACGTGGGGCTGCTCGTGCTGGTCGGCGAGGAGCGGGGCTCCGACGGCGCGCTCGCCGCGAACCGCCGGCCGCATCTCGCGCGCTATCTCATCGGCGGCGAGCCTACCGGCAGCCGCTTCGTCGCGGGCTCGAAGGGGTGCCTCCGCATCGAGGTCGTCGCGCGCGGGGTGTCGGGCCATTCGTCGATCCCGGAGAGCGGCCGATCGGCCGTGGATCCGTTGCTCGACTTCCTGAACGACCTCCGATCGCTCCGTCTGCCGCAGCATCCCGTCTTCGGAGGAACCACGATGAACATCGGCGTGCTCCAGGCGGGCACCGCGCCGAACGTCATCGCGGAAAGCGCGCGGGCCGAGGTCATCTTCCGCACCGGCGAGTCGATCGAGACACTGCTGGCGCACGTGCGGCCGATGGCGGAGGGCCGCGTCGAGCTCGCGGTGGGCTACCGGTCGGATCCGGTTTCGTTCCGCTGTCCGAAGGGGCAGGCCGGCGAGGTCGTCTCCTTCGCCTGCGATCTGCCGCTCCTGCCGGCGTGGGGCGCGCCCATCCTGTTCGGGCCCGGGTCGATCCGCGACGCGCACGGCGCCGAGGAAAAGGTGGACCTGGCGGAGGTCGAGGCGGCGGTCGGCGTCTACACGGGGCTCGTGCAGCGTCTCCTCCAGGGGGGCGAGGCCTGTCTCGAGCCCGGCTCCAGGTGACTTTCCCGCCGCGTCACCGTAAATTTCACACCGCATCGGAGGGCCCATGACCCGTTTCACCCGCATCGGCCCTGGAATCGCGATCGTTGCTGCCGCGCTCGTCTTCGCGCCCGCCGCCGTGCGTGCGCAGGAAGCGCGGCGTCTCGCCGTGCCTTACACGCAGTTCACGCTGCCGAACGGCCTCGACGTCATCCTCCACGAAGACCACACCGTGCCGCTCGTGGCGGTCGACGCGTGGTACCACGTGGGCTCGTCGCGGGAGAAGCCGGGGCGGACCGGTTTCGCGCACCTCTTCGAGCACCTCATGTTCGAGGGGTCCGGCCACGTCAAGGAGGGCGACTTCGACAACTGGCTCGAGGCCGCCGGCGGGGAAAACAACGGCTCGACCGACAACGACCGCACGAACTACTGGGAGACCGTCCCCTCGAACGCGCTGGAGCTCGCGCTCTTCCTGGAGTCGGACCGGATGGGGTACCTGGTCGACGCGATGAGTCCCCAGAAGGTCGACGGCCAGCGCGACGTCGTGAAGAACGAGCGGCGGCAGTCGTACGAGAACCGCCCGTACGGGATGGCGTTCCTGAGGCTGCCGGAGGAGATGTACCCGCCGACACACCCGTACCACTGGCCGGTCATCGGCTCGATGGCAGACCTGACCGCCGCGAGCTACGACGACGTCGTGCAGTTCTTCAAGAGCTGGTACGGGCCGAACAACACGACGCTCGTGGTCGCCGGGGACATCGACCCGGTCGAGGCGCGCCGGCTGGTCGAGAAGTGGTTCTCGGATGTAGCCCGGGGCGCGGCGGTCCCGCCGCTTTCGGCGCCCACGCCGGTGCTGACGGCGGAGAAGCGGGTCACGCTCGAAGACAAGGTCCAGCTGCCGCAGATCATCATCGGCTGGCTCACCCCGGCGTACTTCCACCCGGGCGACGAAACGTTGGACGTGCTCGGGCGGGTGCTCGCCGACGGCAAGAATTCGCGGCTCTACAAGCGGCTCGTCTATGACCTCCAGATCGCCCAGGACGTCTCGGCCAGCCAGAACTCCGCCGGCCTCGGGTCGATGTTCCTCGTCACCGCCACGGCGCGGGAGGGGCACGGTCTCGCCGAGCTCGAGAAGGTGATCGACGAGGAGATCGCGAAGATCCAGAACGAGCCGCCCTCGACCCGCGAGCTCGAGCGCGCCGTCAACCAGATCGAGTTCTTCTTCTATCGAGCGCTCGAACGCGTCGGAGGGTTCGGCGGAAAAGCGGATCGCCTGAACCTCTACGAGTTCTACACGGGCCGGCCGGACTACTTCGCCGAGGACCTCGCGCGCTACACGTCGCTCGACGCTCGGGACGTCCAGTCCGCGGCGCGCGCGTACCTCAAGGACGACGCGCGGCTCGTGATGTCGATCGTCCCGGAGGGAAAGAAGTCACTCGCCGCCGACAAGGGATCGAAGCCATGAGGCGCCCGCTCCGATTCCCCGCGGCGCTCCTCGCGCTCCTCCTCGTCGCGCCGCTTTCGGCGCAGACGGCCGCGAAGGCTGCGCCCGCGAAGCCCGATCGCTCGAAACCGCCGGCGCTCGGCCCGGTCCGCGAGCTGAAGCTCCCCCCGGTCCAGAAGCTGCGCCTCGCCAACGGCATCCCGGTCCTGCTCGTGGAAATGCACAAAGTGCCGTTGGTCCAGGTGAGCGTCGTGGCCCGCGCGGGCGCCGGGGCGGATCCGCTCGACAAGCCGGGCCTCGCGAGCATGACCGCCGACATGCTCGACGAGGGAGCCGGGTCGCGGAGCTCCCTCCAGATCGCGGACGAAGTCGACTACCTCGGGGTCGAGCTCTCGGCCGGCGCCGGCTGGGACGCGACGTCGGTCGGCCTGCACGCCCCGGTGAAGAAGCTGGCGGCGGCGATGCCGATCCTGGCGGACGTCGCGCTGCGCCCCACCTTCCCGCAGTCCGAGCTGGACCGCGTCCGGAAGGACCGGTTGACGGAGCTCCTCCAGCTGCGGGACGAGCCCCGGGCGATCGCGTCGGTTGCATTCGCGAACGCGCTCTACGGCCGCGGCCACCGGTACGGGACCGCGATCGTCGGAACCGAACGCTCGGTCCGCGCGTTCACGCGCGAGGACCTGGTGCGGTTTCACGAGCAGACGTTCACTCCCGCGAACTCGGCGATCGTCGTCGTGGGCGACGTGACCGCGGCGTCCATCCAGCCGGAGCTCGAGAAAGCGTTCGGCGGGTGGAAGTCGCCCGCGGGAAACCCGCCGGCCAACGTTCCCGCGGCGCCCCAGGTCGCGTCGCGCGGCATCTGGATCGTCGACAAGCCCGGCGCGGCGCAGTCGGAGATCCGCATCGGCCGCGTCGGGCCGCCGCGATCCACGAAGGACTACTTCGCGCTGAACGTCATGAACACGATCCTCGGCGGATCGTTCACCTCCCGGCTGATGCAGAACCTCCGCGAGCAGCACGGCTACGCGTACGGCGCCCGGTCGTCGTTCGATTACCGGCTCTCGACCGGGCCGTTCGTCGCCTCGGCGCCGGTCCAGACCGACAAGACCGCGCCGGCTCTCACCGAGTTCTTCAAGGAGCTCACCGCGATTACGAAGACGGTGACCGAGGCGGAGGTTTCGAAGGCGAAGAACTACGTGGCGCTCGGATTTCCAAGCGACGTCGAGACGACCGGCGACATCGCTTCGAAGCTCGCGCAGCAGTTCCTCTACGACCTGCCGGGCGACTTCCTGGACACCTACGTCGCGCGGGTGGGCGCCGTGACGCTCGACGAAGTCCGACGGGTCGCGTCCGAGTCCGTCGACCCCGAGAAGGTCGTCGTGGTCGTCGTCGGCGACCGGAGCAAGATCGAGTCCGAGATGAAGGCGCTGAACCTCGGGCCGATCAAGACGCTGACCGTGGACGACTTGTTCGGCGTCGAGAAGAAGGCGAAATGAACGTCAAGAAGGTCGTCCGCCGCACTCTGCTGGGGCTCGCGATCGTTGTCGTCCTCGGGATCGCGGCGATCTTCTGGTTCATCGGACCCCGGAACGTCTTCGGGATGCTGCGGTACGACCAGCGGCGCGAGGGAGACCTGAAGGTCGGAAGCCAGGCGCCCGACGTCGCGCTCGTGTCGCTCGACGGCCGGACACCCGTCCGGATCTCGAGCGCGATCGGGGAGAAGCCGCTCGTCATCGTCTTCGGCAGCTACACCTGACCGCCGTTCCGGCGCTCGGTCGAGCGCGTCGCGAAGATGTACAGGCAGTACGGCGACCGGGTTCGGTTCCTGACCGTCTACATCAAGGAGGCGCACCCGCTGGACGAGTGGCAGATGGAGTCCAACGTGAAGGAGGACGTCTGCTATCCCCAGCCGCGCTCGCTGGCCGACCGGGTCGCGATCGCCAACGACTTCTCGAAGCGGTTCCACTACGACGTGCCGCTCGCGGTCGACAAGATGGACAACCGGGCGAACCAGCTGTACGCCGGGTGGCCCGAGCGCTTCTACATCGTGGACGAGAAGGGCACGATCGTGTTCAAGGGAAAACCGGGGCCGTTCGGCTTCCACCCCGAAGAGATCGAGGACTGGCTGGCGAAGAGGTTTCCGAAGACCAGCTCATGAGAGGCGGGTTCCCCCAGGCAGCTATCCCGTTTGCAGCCGCGACCCTTCTGGCGGTCGCGTCCGCCAATGCGTTCGCCGCTCGCTCCGGCGACCCGAAACTCGACCGAGCGATCCGGAAGGCAAACTCGGACTACGTTGAAGCGATGAAGACCGGCGACGCCGCGGCGATCGCCGCGCCGTACACCGACGACGCGGTGTTCGTCGGCGTCGACGGCGCCTGCACCCGGGGCCGGGCAGAAATCGAGAAGATGTACCGGGCCCGGTTCGAGCGGTCGGGCCTGGCGAAGTCGACTCGAATCGACTCGAGGAGACTCGTCGTCGACGGAAATCTCGCGTACGAGTCGGGGTCCGGTGAGATCGGGCGGCTCCGGGAGGGCAAACTCTCCACCGACAGCGCCCGTTTTCTCACGGTCTGGCAGCGACAGGGGGACGGCGAATGGAAGATCCTCCGCAACATGGTTCTTCCTTGACGAAGCGATGCGTGTGCCGCTCCCCGCTGAGCACTGCTGAAGGTTGATGCGTACCCCATGCGCCGGCTGAACGTAGCCTCTCTTGCCGGAGCGCTCCTCACGGTCATCGCCTGCGCTTCGAGGCTTACGCCTGTGAAGCAGATCGACCTCACCGATCTCGGCACGCGATACGCGGCTGCCTGGAGCAGCCGGGACCCCGCCTTGCTGGCTTCGTTCTATGCCGACGACGGAATGCTGAAGGTCAATGCCGGCCCGCCATCCGTGGGACGCGCGGCGGTCACCGCAACCGCACGGGCGTACATGACGGCGTTTCCCGACATGGTCGTGAAGATGACGTCGATGAGCCAGGAGGAGGGTCATCCCGTCTTCCACTGGCTCTGGACCGGCACGAACACCGGACCCGGAGGCACGGGGAAGTCCGTTCGCATGACCGGCTACGAGGAGTGGACCCTGGACGCGCACGGTCGGATCGTCGAGTCGAAGGGGCACTACGACGAAGCCGAATACCAGCGCCAGTTGAAGGCCGGCGCACCACCGACACCGTGACTGTTGCCATCGTCGGGATCCATCATGTTCAGCTCGCAATGCCTGCCGGTCGGGAGGAGGAAGCGCGACGTTTCTACTGCCTGCTTCTCGGGATCCCGGAGACGCCGAAGCCGGAGCACCTCGCGAAACGCGGCGGGGTCTGGTTCGAAAGCGGTCAGCTCAAGATCCACCTGGGTGTCGAGGAGGACTTCCGTCCCGCCCGGAAAGCGCACCCGGCTCTGTTGGTGAAGGGCCTTTCGGGAATGATCGAGCGGCTTCGCAACGCGGGGATCGCGGTCGCCGAGGACGAGCCGCTCGTCGGCTACAAGCGCGTGTACGTCACGGATCCTTTCGGAAACCGCCTCGAACTGATGGAGCCGCATCCATGAAGCACCTCCGAGATTCCGATGTCCCGAATTGACGACCGTCTCCGCGAGCTCGGAATCGAGCTACCGACGCCCAGCGCGCCGGGTGCGAATTACGTCCCGACCGTGCGATCGGGCAACCTTCTTTTCATCACGGGCCAGCTCTCCCAGTGGAACGGAGAACGGCGTTTCGTCGGGAAGCTCGGGCAAGAGTTCGGCATTGCCGAGGGGCAGCAGGCGGCTCGCCTCTGTGCCCTGAACCTCATCGCCCATCTTCGAAAGGCGCTCGCCGACGATCTGGATCGGGTCGTTCGATGCGTTCGGGTCGCGGGCTACGTGAACTCCACTCCGGACTTCACGGGCCAATCCCAGGTCATCAACGGGGCCTCGGACGTCTTCGTCTCCGTCTTCGGGGAAGCGGGCCGGCATACGCGGATGGCGGTCGGGGTCAGCGCGTTGCCCTACGACGTCGCCGTCGAGGTCGAAGCGACTTTCGAAATCTCGTAGAGCTCGATGCGAGCCATCGTCGTTGACGCCCTGGGCGGTCCCGAAGTCCTGGTCCTCCGATCTCATCCGGTGCCGGAACCCGGCCCCGGGGAGGTCCTCGTCCGAATCCACGCCATTGGTGTCAATTTCTCGGATACCGAGCGCCGCCGAGGGGTCTACGACCCGCCGGCGCTTCCGTGGATTCCGGGCAACGAGGCCGCCGGCGTCGTCGAAGGCCTCGGACCCGGAGTCGACCCGACGTGGTCCGGCCGCCGCGTCGCGTTCTGGGCGCCGCGCACCAGCGGCACCTATGCGGAATACGCAGCGGCGCCCGCCGCGACGCTCTTCGCGCTCCGTGACGAAATCGACTTCTCCGTGGGTGCAGCTCTTCCCGTTCAAGGCTTGACGGCCTGGGGATTGAGCCATTTCGCAACGGCTCTCACCCCGGGACAAACCGCCGTGGTGCACGCCGCGGCCGGGGGAGTGGGCGCTCTGCTCGTTCAGCTCCTCCAGCAACGCGGCGTTCGCGTCTTCGGAACGGCCTCCACCGCCGCGAAGCGCGACTTCGTCGCTTCTCTCGGAGCGGTTCCCTTTCCCTACGGCGCCACTCTGCCGGGCCTCGTGGACGACGTGACGAAGGGCCGGGGAGTCGACGCCGTGTTCGACTCGATCGGCCAGGCCACTCGTGAGCAAAGCTTCGCAATGCTGGGCCTCTATGGCCGCCTGGTCTATTTCGGGGAGTCGAGCGGCGCGCCTGCGCCGATCCATCCGGACGAGCTCTATGGCCGGTGTCTTCAGGTCAGCAGCTTCTGGCTCGCGGCCGATCCTCCCGAGCGCTGGAGCACCGCCCGTCGCGATCTCCAGGACCGGGTCGTCGACGGAACGCTCCGCATCACGATCGGATCCCGGTTCACATTGCATCAGGCGTCCGAAGCCCACAGACAGCTGGAGGGCCGGGAAACTCACGGCAAGCTCATTCTCGAGTCGGAGGGGGACGGGTCGGTCTCGCCCTGACTTACAACTCCGTCGGATATCGTGCGGCACTGATGAAAGCGATGCTCCAGATGAAAAAGATCGAGATCGCGCCGCTGAAGCAGGCGTACGAGGGGGCGAAGTGACCTCCCGGCTGCGGACGGTCCTCATCGTGGCGACAGGGATCGCGATGGGTGCCGCCGCCGCAATGGCCCAGGACTCCGGCGCACGATTTCCCTCGCCGTGGACGTCGGTGTTGACCTTCGTCGTGCCGATCGTCCTGTTGATCCTGGTGTGGCTGCTCATGTGGAAGCGGATCGGTCTCGGGAAGGGCGGTTACCGCAAGCTGATTTCCGAGAACCAGGACCGGATGGCGCAGATCGAATCCCACCTGGGAGAGATCTCTCGGCACCTCGAACGGATCGCCTCCTCTCTCGAACGACCCGGGCGTTAACGAACCTCCACTCCCGGGCCGGACTCTTGCACTCCGAGGAGGAGTGGACCGCACCCGCACAACCGACGTCGCGATCCCGGTCATCCTGAAC
>JBKPMI010000371.1:0-3585 GCA_046732075.1 Acidobacteriota bacterium
GGCGGACCGCGGCGCCGCCTCCGGCCGCGGAGCGGCCCGGAACCAAGCGCAAGGAAAAGGACGACAAGGACAGCAAGAAGCCGGCGGCCAAGCGCGGCGCGAAGCCGAAGATCACGGTCGCCGACGAGGTCGACCTGCGGGAGTTCGTGGGCACGTACGAAGAGGACACCTACTCCGACATTTCGCTCCCGCTGATCGAGAAGGGCGAAGGGGTCGAGGAGGTCGTGGCGGAGGCCAAGCCCGTGTCGAAGTCGGCGCTCCGGCGGGCCGCGAAGTCGACGCGCGCGCACGACTCCGGGAAGCTCCTCGAGTTCAAGAAGCCGATGCCGACCGGACCCATCTTTCTTTCGGAGGGGGTCACGGTCAAGGAGCTCTCCGAGAAGCTGGGCGTCCTCGCCAAGGACATTCAGCGGCTCCTGATGCAGAAAGGGATCCTCGCGACGGTCAACCAGACGCTCGATGCCTCGACCGCCATCCAGATCGCCAAGGAGGTCGGGGTCGAGGCCGCCGTGGTGTCGTTCGAGGAGGAGCTCGAGCTCGCCCGGACCGGCTCGGAGACCCCGGACGCCGCGACTCCGACCTCCAGCGCCGCCCGGGCCCCGCGCGCTCCGGTCGTCACGGTCATGGGACACGTCGACCACGGCAAGACGTCTCTTCTCGACGCGATCCGCCAGACGAAGGTCGCCGAGGGAGAGGCCGGCGGGATCACGCAGCACATCGGCGCCTACCGTGCGCAGGTCCACGGCCGCCCGATCGTCTTCCTCGACACGCCCGGCCACGAGGCGTTCACCTCGATGCGCGCTCGCGGAGCGCGGGCCACGGACATCGTGGTCCTCGTCGTGGCCGCCGACGATGGAGTCATGCCGCAGACGATCGAGGCGATCGATCACGCGCGCGCCGCCAAGGTCCCGATCGTCGTCGCGATCAACAAGATCGACAAGCCGAACGCCAACCCGGACCGGGTGCGCAAGGAGCTCGCGGATCGCGGGATCCTGCTCGAGTCGTGGGGCGGCGACGTGCCTTCCGCCGAGATCTCGGCGGTCAAGAAGCAGGGGATCGACCAGCTCCTGGAGCTCCTCCTGATCGTCGCGGACATGCAGGAGCTGACCGCCTCGGTTTCCGACGAGGCCCGCGGGGTGGTCCTCGAGGCGCGCCGCGAGGCGGGCCGCGGAAACGTCGCCACGGTGCTCGTCCAGTCCGGAACTCTCCGCGTCGGCGACGTCTTCTTCGCGGGCTCGGTATTCGGCCGGGTGCGTTCCATGACCGACGATCGGGGCGCCCGGCTGCCCGAGGCAGGGCCGGCCACGCCGGTCGAGGTGACCGGCTTTGAAGACCTGCCGCAGGCCGGCGACGCGTTCCAGGTCGTCGCGGACGAGGCCAAGGCGCGGTCCGTCGTGGCCTTCCGCCGCGAGCGCGACCGCGAGAAGGCGATGGCCGCGAGCCAGAAGCTTTCGCTCGACCAGCTCTTCAACAAGATCCAGGAGGGCCGCATCAAGGAGCTGCCCCTGATCGTGAAGACGGACGTCGCGGGATCGGCGGAGGTCCTCGCGCAGGCGCTGAAGAATCTTTCGAACGAGAAGGTCAAGGTCTCGCTGCTGCACGTCGGGGTCGGGGCGATCAACATCAACGACGTGCTGCTCGCGTCGGCGTCCGGCGCGATCATCGTCGGCTTCAACGTCCGACCCGAGAAGAAGGCCGAGGCAGAGGCCGAGAAGAGCGGCGTCGAGCTGCGCCTTCACACCATCATCTACAACGTCACCGACGAGATCCGAAAAGCGATGGAAGGCCTCCTCGATCCGACCCTGAAGGAGGTCGCGCGCGGCCGCGCCGAAGTCCGCAACACCTTCCGGGTGCCGAAGTTCGGCGTCGTCGCCGGTTGCTACATCACCGAGGGCTCGATCGCCCGCTCGTCCCAGGTCCGCCTCCTGCGCGATAACCGGGTCGTCTACGAGGGCAAGGTTGCCTCGCTCCGGCGCTTCAAGGACGACGTCTCCGAGGTCAAGCAGGGGTTCGAGTGCGGAATCGCCCTCGACCGCTACCAGGACGTGAAGGTCGGCGACGTCATCGAAGCGTTCCAGATCGAGAAGATCGCCGGACTGATGGAAGCGTGACGGAGACGTCAAACGTCAAACGTTAAACGTTAAACGAGGCTTCGCTCCCGTCGCTCGTCTTTTCGTTTCACGTTTTACGTTTCACGCATCATGGTTCTCGCCTATGCCGTCTTCGACCTCCACCTGCCGGGCTGCCGCGGGCTCAAGGAGAAACGGATGATCGTCCGGAGCCTGAAAGCGCGGCTCCGCAACGAGTTCGAGGTCTCGGCCGCGGAGACCGGATCGCAGGACCTCCTCGAGCGAGCGGAGCTCGCGGTCGCCGTGGTCGGACCGGACCAGGCCCCGCTCGATGCGCTCCTGCAGAAAATCCTCGCGTTCGTGGAGCAGAATTTAGACGGCGAGCTCTTGAACTACCGGAATGAGTTCATCCATGTTTAGCGGAAGCGGGAAGCCGGGGGCCGGGAGCACGAAGCGGCGGCCCCGTCGGCTACCGGCTACCCGCTACCGGCTGCCGTCATGAAGAAGGAATCCCGTCGCAGCCAGCGCGTCGCCGATCTCGTCCGGGCGGAGATCTCGAGCCTCCTTCTCCTCGAGGCGCACGACCCGGACGTGAAGACCGTCACCATCACGGACGTCGAGGTCCCGCCGGACTTGAGATCCGCGCGCGTCTTCTACACGGCCCGGGGCGACGAAGCCGCGCTCGCGCGCGCCGGGGAAGGTCTCGCGCGGGCCTCCGGGTTCCTGCGGAGGGAGGTCGGCCGGCGGTGCGGGCTGCGCTACGCGCCGGAGCTCTTCTTCGAAGCGGACCGCACGTACGAGCAGGGCGCCCGGATCGACGAAATCCTCTCGAACGTCCTCCCCGAGCCGGAATCGACCGAGGAGCCGTGAGGTCGGTCGATCCCTTCCGCCGCGGTTTCCTGTTTCTGCTCGACAAGCCCCCGGGTCTGACGTCCCACGACGTCGTCGAGCGGGTGCGGAAAGCGCTTTCGATTCCCCGCGTCGGGCACAGCGGGACCCTCGACCCCATGGCGACCGGCCTTCTCCTCCTCTGCGCGGGAGAGGCCGCGCGCCTCCAGAGCTTCTTCACGCTGATGGACAAGTCGTACGACGGCTTCATCCGCCTGGGCCGCGCGACGACGACGTTCGATCGCGAGGGCGAGGCAGTCGGCCCCGACCGCGACGCCGCCGGAATCCGGCGGGAGGAGATCGAGGCCGCGGCCGAGTCGTTCCGGGGCGAGTTTCTCCAGTCCCCTCCCCCTTACTCGGCGAAGAAGGTCGGCGGCCGCAAGTTCTACGAAATGGCGCGCAAGGGAGAGAGCGTCCCGGTGATGCCGAAGAAGGTCCGCGTGAAGGAGCTTCGATTCGGCGATCTCGCGGACGGCCGGCTCCCCTTCACGATCTCCTGCTCCTCCGGGACCTACATCCGCTCGATCGCGAGCGAGCTGGGCGAGATCCTGGGATGCGGGGCGCACCTGGAGTCGCTGCGGCGGGTGCGGATCGGCGACTTCCACGTCGGCGACGCCGTCCTGCTATC
>JBKPMI010000372.1:0-12071 GCA_046732075.1 Acidobacteriota bacterium
CGCCAATGAAAAAAGCCATGTGGGTGGGCGTGGCGGTTGCGATTGCCGTGGCGGGCACCTGGGGTTACGGAGCTCTTGCTCGCCGCGAAGACGACACCGGGCGCGCTGTGCGACTTCTGGCCATCGCGGAGGAACAGAGCCTCGCGCTCTCGTTCTCCCGGAGCGGCCGCCTCGTCAGTCCCGTGCCGGACGAAGGCGAGGCCGTGGCCAGGGGGCAGACGGTCGCGAAGATCGAGGAGCCCGGGCTCGCCGAAGACGCCTCCGACTTCGATCGCCAGATGGCGCAGACCCGCGCCCGCGAGAAATCGCGGCAGGAAGAGGTCGCGCGGTTGCGGGCCGACCTCGCCCAGATCGCGAGCGAAGAGAAGAGGATCTCGCGCCTCGTCCACGAAGGGATTGCTCCCGCGGCGGACCTGGAGACTCTCCAGCACCGCCGCGATGGAGTCAACGCGGCGATCCGGGCGCGCGAGGCGGAGAAGGGACAGCTGACGGCGGAGGAGGAGTCCCTCCACGCCCGCCTCGGAAAGATCCGACACTTCGAGAAGGAGGGCGCGCTCGTCGCGCCGTCCGGAGGGATCGTTCTCACGCGCCACCACCGGATGGGGGAGTGGGTCGGTGCCGGAGAGCCGATCGTCACGTTGCAGCTCGAGGCGCCGCGCCTGAGGGTCGAGGTGCCGGAGGAGCGGCTCTCCGCGTTCACGCTCGGAAAGACCGTGGAGATCTGGCCCCAGGCGCGCCCCGACGCCCGGGCACACGCGAAGGTCGTCTCGATCCGGCCCCGCTCGGAGTTCGCGACGCGCCGTAACTGGGGACTCCAGAGCCGGGACCTGCGCACGTTCTCCGTCCGCCTCGCTCCCGAAGGACTGCCTGTCGTCTCGGGACAGACCTTCGTCGTCGAGGCGGGCGCGAATTGAACCCGATCGAGGCGGACAGGCTCACCCGCCGGTTCGGCAAGACGGTCGCAGACGACGCGATCTCCTTCTCCGTTCGGCCCGGCGAAACCTACGGTCTTCTCGGGCCCAACGGCGCCGGCAAGACCACTCTCGTCCGCATGTTGACGACACTTCTGGCGCCGACGTCCGGGACGGCGCGAGTGGCGGGATACGACGTCGTCCACCAGAAAGGAAAGGTCCGAGCGTCCATCGGAACCGTGTCGCAGGCGGAGACGACCGACGAGAACCTCTCGGTCCGCGAGAACCTCTCGATCCACGGAAAGATGTACGGCCTCTGGGGCAAGCGCCTCTCCGAGCGGATCGAGCGGCGCCTCCGCCAGGTCGGTCTCTGGGAGAAAAGGGACCAGATCACCCGGACGCTCTCCGGAGGGATGCGGCGGCGACTCGAGATTGCCCGCGGAGTCCTGCACTCGCCGCACATCCTGTTCCTGGACGAGCCCACCACGGGCCTCGATCCGCAGAGCCGTCGCGGCGTCTGGGAAATGCTGGGGGATTTGAAGGAGCGCGACGGCAGCCTCGCGATCATCCTGACGACGCACGCGATGGACGAGGCAAACTATCTCTGCGATCGGGTGGCGATCCTCGACCAGGGCCGCATCCTCTGCGAGGACGGGCCGGAGGCGCTGAAGCGCAGCCTGCCCACGGGAGAGCACGTGCGGATCGAGACGGAGCGACCGATCGAAGCGGCGGACCGTGACGCGATCCTCGCTCTCGGCGCCGTCAACTGGCGCTGTCCCGTGCCGACGTCGGCGGAGTTCGAGGCGCGGCCGGGTGAGGGGATCGGGCGGCGCGCCGCGCAGCTCGTCGAGGAGCGCGGCTACGAGATTCTGCACCTGACGATTTCGCCGGTCACTCTGGAGGACGTCTTCTTCGCCTACACCGGGCGCGCCCTGCGTGAGGATTCGTAGTGGGCGCGGCGTCGCCCTCTTCCGCGTTGCCCCGCGCCGCCGCGGGCGGGGAAAGGACGCTCGGCGTCTCGCGCGGGCCGCGGCTCGCGCTCCTCGGCATCCTCGCGATCTGCCAGCGCGCCTACCTGACGCTCTGGCGCCAGCCCGTGTTGATCATCTCGACGATGCTCTTTCCGGTCATCTACCTCCTGGTGCTCGGGAACTCGCTGAACCGGCAGCTCTCCCACATTCCGCTCGCCGTCGTGGACGAAGCGGGCAACTCGCTCTCCGTCGAGTCCCGGCGCGCGGTCCTCGCGCTCGAGGGGGGACGTGACCTCGTGACGCTGGCGTTTCCGGCGGATCGCGAAGAGGCTCTGCGGGACCTGCGCCGCGGCCGGTATCGAGGGGTGTGGATTCTGCCGCACGGACTATCGGCGAACGGCCCCGGCCCCGCGTTCATCGGCGACAACACGGACCGGCCGTCGTACGACGCTCTCGACACCGCTCTCACGGACGTGTGGAGCGACGTGACCGGGCGCCGGCGTCCCGCCGCCGATCCCGCCCACCTCGAGGCGTATCCCTACCTGGACTACCTGACCTACCTCGGACCGGCCGTCGTGTGTCTCGCCATCTTCATGGGATCGATGGTCGCGGGCGGCCTGCAGGTGATCGAGGACCGCATGTACGGGTACCACGAGGGCTACCTGGTGACACCCGTGTCGACCGGCGCCATCGTCACCGGTCACATGATCGCGGGGGCTCTCGTCGCGGGCCTCGCGGGCGCGTTCGTGCTGCTCGCGATCATGCTCTTCACACCGCTGCCCATGACGACCCCGGAGGCGCTCGGCGGCGGGCTCGTCACCGTGTTCCTGACGGCGCTCGCGATCTCGGCGCTCTGGTTCCTGCTGTTCGCGAGGGCCCGGAAGACGAGCGTCCTGCGCGGAATGTTCGGCATCATCAACGTGCTGATCTTCTTTCCGTCCGGCGCGCTGTACCCCGTGGAGTCGTACCCGAAGTGGCTGCGGGTGCTTTCGGACATCGATCCGCTGACCTACGGGATCACCGCGCTTCGCGATCTGCTCCTGCGAGGATCGCCCGTCTCGAGCTGCTACTCGGAGTGGATGTTCCTGCTGACCTTCACGCTCGTCTGCGGCGTCCTCACGCAGGTGCTCTTCCGCCGCGAGGTCTAGGGCTGCTGCGAGATTCGATCAGCCGCGCGCGGCGCGGATGATGTCGGTCAGCACGCTCGAGATCCCGTTCAAGACGAACTGGATCCCGATCACGGCCGTGATGAGCCCCATGATCTTGGAGACGATCCGCTGGCCGGTCTCCCCGATCTTCGAGACGATCGCCGGCGCGGCAAGCAGGATCAGAAGAGTCACCACGATGTTGGCGGCAATGGCCGCCCCGAGCGCGAGCCGGAGAGCGCCGGTCTGCGTCTGACCGATCAGCACCATGACCGCGGAGATCGCGCCGGGGCCGGCGATCACGGGGATGCCGAGCGGGACGACCGAAGGATCCGCGGCGGCGTCGTCTTCCGACGGAATGTGCCTCTCGCCCTGCACTTCCCGGAGCGAGATGATCGTGAAAAGCATGCCGCCCGCGATCTGGAACGCGGGCACCGTGATCCCGAAGAAGGAGAAGATCGCACCGCCCGCCGCCGCGAATACCGCCAGGATCGCCGCGGCGGCGAGGCAGGCCCGCACGGCAATCCGGTGGCGCTCTTTCGGAAACCTTCGCGTCGCCTCGACGAAAATCGGCGCGGCGGAGATCGGGTTGATGACCGAGAAGAGCGACGAGAACGCCAGGATGACGAACTGGATCTCGCGCGAGGAAAGCACGGGCTAACCGGCTCGGAGGTGGTTCTCGAAATCCTCCGGATGGGCGGCTCGGGCGCGGGCCTCGTCCGGCTCGACCAGGCCGTCCTTGACGAGCTTCGCGAGCGACTCCTCGAGGGTGATCGAGCCCTGCTTCTTGGTGAGAACGATCTCCTGGTGGAGGTGCTGCAGGGCGTTCTTCCGGATGTGCTGGCGCGTGCCGTAGCTGGCGAACAGGAGCTCGGCCGCGGCGACGCGGCCCCCGTTCTTCCGGGGCAGGAGCGTCTGCGTGAGGATCGCCGCGAGCGCCATCGACAGCTCCTGCCGGATCGTGTTCTGCCGCTCCGCCGGGAACGAGTCGGCGATCCGGGAGATCGTGGACGCGAGGTCGGTCGTGTGGACGGTCGAGAGCACGAGGTGTCCCGTCTCGGCCGCCGCGAGCGCGATCCGCATCGTCTCGGGGTCGCGCATCTCGCCGACGACGAGAACGTCGGGCGCCTGCCGCATCGCCGCCCGGAGCGCCGACGGAAAATCCGGCGCATCCACTCCGATCTCGACCTGCTCCACGAGACCCGTGCGGTGCGGATGCTCGTACTCGACGGGGTCTTCGATCGTCACGATGTGCCGGGCGTCGCGCCGGTTGATCTCCTCGACGAGCGCGGCCAGGGTCGTCGTCTTGCCGGAGCCGGTCGGGCCGCCCACGAGAACGAGCCCGCGGGGGAGTCGGGTGAGCGCCTCGGCGCCCGGGGGCAGGCCGAGAGACGCCAGCCGCGGCGGCTCGGTCGGCAGCGCCCGGATCGCGGCGGCCGCGCGGCCCCGCTCGCGGTGGAGGTTGATCCGAAACCGCCCGATGCCCGGGATCTTGTAGGAGACGTCGGCGACCGACTCCTGCGCGAACATCTGCCGCGCGCGCGAGGACAGGACCGGCAGTACGGCTTCCTCGATCTCTTCGCCGGAAAGCGGAGCGTCGGGCAGGGGCGTGATCGTTCCGTCCACTCGCAGCGAAGGCGGCGCGCCGGCGACCAGCAGGAGGTCGCTCCCCGAGCGCTGCACGAGCTTCTGGAGCCAGCTTTCCAGTCGGGCGGAGCTGACCCCGGCCGCGCCGGGAGGGCGCTCCGAATTCAACTCGCGGATGAGCTGGTTGATGTCCTCGACTTCGTCCACGGAGGGATATTACGAAACGGCGGCCCGGATCGTCCGGAGAAAAGGAGCCGAGGCGACGAATCCCGGCGGGTCGGCGGGACGTAACATCGAAATATGACGATTCCTCTACGCCTGGCGGCCTCCGGCATCGCGAGTCTGCTGACTTTCGGCGGGGTAGCCCTGCTCGTCGCGGGCGACCGTTCCGAAGCGCCGGCGTTTGCCGTGGCTCCGGCCGGCGCCGGCGGGGCGGCGGATCTCTCTCTCGCCCCGGACCTGTCCTTCACGGACGACTCGTCCAGCAATTTTCCGATCCGGGGAAGCAACCTGTCGGATGGAAAGATTGCCTCGGATCGTCCGACGGCCGTCTTCTTCGGCACGTCCCACTGCTGGAACACCAATCGGGAGGCGGAGCGCTTCGTCGCGCTCTATCGAAAGCACCGGGACGAAGCGCGGTTCGTCGTCGTCGACCTGAACAGCGCGTCCTCCGAGCAGAAGCCGCTCGTGGCGCGGCTCTACAAGGGATTCATTCCGACGCTCGCATTTCTCGATCGCAGCGGGAAGGTCGTCTACAACCGCGCGGGCGAGACCGCACGCGAGCGGGGGGACGCGTCGGCGCTGGAAGCGATCATTCGCCAGGCGAAGAGTCCGTAACCCCTCGACTCCATTCCAAAGCTGAGCCCGTCTCCGACCTTGGTCGGGAGTTCGCGCGGTCGATCCGACCGTTAGGATTTCGCCCGTCGTTCGCGAATTTCCGCGAACGGCGGGGAGGGTGGAATGTCGCGCAGACTTCTTCTGGCTTCGATTTCCGCGATCGTGGGCTTCTCCGGACTCGTGTTCGCGCAGGACGTGATCCCGAACTGGCCGGCGCCGGAGCTCTGGAGTCACCCGGCTCGAGCTCTGGCGGCCGAAAAGCGGTCGGGAGTCGGGACCGAGGCGGTGGAAGCCGTAGAGGCGGTGCCGACCGCTCCTCTGCACTTCGTGGGAATCACGCCCTGCCGCGTGGCGGATACACGCGGCAACGGTTTCATGGGGCAGTACGGCCCGCCGGTCCTGACTCCGGCCGGCCGCAACATGGTGATCGCCGGGCAGTGCGGCATCCCGGGAGACGCTCAGGCCGTGTCGTTCAACTTCAGCGCGGTCAACGTGGCGGCGGCGGGATTCTTCGTGGCCTATCCGGCGGGCGGGGCTTTCCCCGCCGTGGCGACGATGACTTACAACCAGAACACGCCGAACCTGTCGAACGCGGCGGTGGTTGCGCTGGGCACTGGCGGCGCGATCACGGTCGTCGCCGCGGTCACCAACATTGATTTAGTCGTGGACATCAACGGGTATTACCAGCCTGGAGTCGTGACGGCGGTCAACGGGCTCTCCGGCAACGTGACTCTCGCGGCCGGGTCGAACGTGACGATCACTCCGGGTGGCCAGACGCTGACGATCGCGTCCACCGGAGGATTGCCATCGGGCACCGCCGACCAGACGCTGCGTCACAACGGCACTTCCTGGGTGGCCACCGGCCTCCTGACGCTCGGCGGGAGCGACGTGACGGTGAACGGGCTTCTCCATCTGCCTGACCCTCAGACACGGGTCGACGCCGGCGCGAACAGGCTGCTCTATACGGACCTGAGCAACATGTTTCTCGGGCCGGGGGCGGGCAAACTCACGACCGGGGGTCAGAACGTCGCCTTCGGTGCCAACGCGCTCGACAGCAACGTCGGCGGTTCTTTCAACGTCGCGATCGGATACAACGCGTTGACCGCGGTCACTTCCGGAGTCAACAACATCGGCATCGGGAACAACGTCGGTTCGGCCGTCTCGACCGGAAGTAACAACATCTACATCGGGAACGACGGCTTCAACAACGAAAGCGGCCAGATCCGCATCGGCACGGCTGCCGCGATCACGAGCGGCACGGTCATCGTCGGGATCTCCGGGTTTCAGAGCGTCGGCGGCGTCCCGGTGATCGTCAACGGCGGCGGCCGCCTCGGGACCACGACGTCCTCGATCCGGTTCAAAGAAGACGTACGGGACTTGGGCGCTGCGAGCGACGATCTGATGAAGCTGCGGCCGGTCACCTTCCGATACAAGGAGAGTGACCTGCAGGAATACGGTCTCATCGCTGAGGAAGTCGCCAAGGTCTACCCGGAGCTGGTGGTGAACGATGACCAGGGGCGTCCGCTGATGATCCGTTCCCAGCTTCTCGACCCGCTGCTCCTGAACGAAATCCAGAAGCAGCGCTGCGAGATCGAAGAGTTGAAGGCGAGGCTGGAGAAGCTGGAGGGAAAGAGCGCGCCTTAGCCGACGAGTCCGTCTTCGAGGCTCCAGTTGGTGTGGGGTGTCTTGTTGTCGACGATCCACGCCTTCAGGAGCCTCGAGTACGTCGTGGGCTTCCAGTCGATCGAGTCGAAGAACGGGCGCAGCGCGAAGTGGAGCTTCCGCAGGTTGTAGAACGGCACACCCGTGAAGTAGTGGTGCTCCAGGTGGTACGCGGAGTACAGGTACCAGAAGTCCCAGAAGCGGGAGGGCTTCAGCACGGTGCCCCACTTGGCCGGATCCTCCGGCACGATCGCGTAGTGCTGGCCGAGCCGGTTCAACGCGAACGCGACCGGGAACACGAGGAAGTACGGCACGAGGTACACGCGACCGAGCACCGCCCACCCGCCGATGTACGCGATTGCCGCCATCACCGCGACGTGGAAGAGGATGGTCGCCCGGCGCTCCCAGGCGATGCGTCGCTGGAGGTTGGCGGGATACGTAACGGTCTCGCGCCGCGCGGCACGGAAGTAGATCGGAAAGAGCGCCGGCGTGAAGTACAGGAGCTTGTACCAGGGCTTGTTGATCTTGGGCGACAGGTAGTGGCGCTTCGGGTCGGCCACGGAGTCCCCGAGCTCCGCGTGGTGCGTCAGGTGCCACCGCGTGAACTGGAGCGCCGAGATCCCGGACGGGATCGCGTAGAGGATCGCGAGCGCGCGCTCGGCCCCGGCCCGGGGACCGTTGAAGACCGCGCGGTGCACGACCTCGTGGAGGAGCACCGTGAAGTTGAAGACGGTCCATCCCGCGACGAGCGCCGCGGGGATCCAGATCCACGGCTGGGGGAACTTCCAGGAGATCCACGACGCCGCGAGGAGGATCAGAAACTGCCGCGCCGCGATCGCGAGGTGCCGCGCGGGGCTCTTGCGGTGGAGCTCTTTCAGGACGTCGTGGGGGATCTCCTTCGCGAGCCGGTGACGCAGATCCCTGCTCGCCCTGGCCCAGAAGTGGTCGCCGCCCATCGGTGGGTATTCCTCCGGTCGCGCCGGGGCGGTCGGGGTGATCCGGTCGGGTGCGGTGGCGCTCATGGGGTCAGAAAGAAAACCTCGAAAACCGCACCGCTATTCTCTCAGAACGGGGAAGACCCGGCTCACAACCCCAGGAAAACGCGGGCGATCGCGAAGTAGATGAAGAGCCCGGTCGCGTCGACCAGCGTCGCGATCAGCGGGGCGGACATCACGGTCGGGTCGATCCGGAACAGGGTGGCGAGCATCGGGATCGTGGCGCCCACCGCGTTGGCCCACGTGCAGATGGCGAGGATGCTGACTCCGACGGTGAGCGCGAGAGGGGTGCCGGCTCCCCAGAGGAGCGCGCGGCCCCATCCGACGAACCCGAGGGCGAGGCCGAGGACCAGCCCGCTTCCCGCCTCGCGCAGGAAGACGCGGCCGAAGTCGCGCAGCCGGATCTCGCCCACGGCGAGTCCGCGAACGATCGTGGTCACGGTCTGAGATCCCGAGTTTCCTCCGGTGCCGATCAGGAGCGGAATGAAGAAGGACAGGGCGACGACCTTCGCGAGCTCGTCCTCGAAGTGGCGCAACACCGTTCCGGTCAGGGTCTCCGTCACGAAGAGGAGGAGGAGCCAGTTGAACCGGAGCCGCACGTTGCGGAAGGGGCTCTTCGCGAAATAGCCCTCCGCCCCCTCCTCCTCGGCGGACACGCCCGCCATGTGCAGCACGTCCTCGGTCTGCTCCTCGTGCAGGACGTCGATGACGTCGTCGACGGTCACGATCCCGACCGGCCGGTTCTCTTCGTCGACGACCGGGATCAGGTAGACGTCGTACTTCGAGACGAGGTTCGCGACCTCCTCCTGCGGAGTGTCGGTGCGGACCGTGGGGACGCGCCGGTTCAGGAGCTCTCCGATCTTCCGGTCGGGCGGCTGGGGGAGGAGCCGCCGCAGCGTCACGGCGCCGACGAGGTGTCCCTCGTCGTCCACGGCGTAGATCGTCTGGATCGTCTCGACCTCGGGGTCGATCTTCTTCAGGTGCTCCAGGGTCTCGGCGACCGTCCACTCCGGCCGCACCTTCGCGAACTTCTCCGTCATCAACCGGCCGGCGGTGCCCGGCTCGTAGCGCAGAAGCCGCTTCGCCTCGGCCGCGTCGCGCGGCGACATCTTCGCGAGCAGGACTTCCCGCTGCCGCTGCGAGACGTGCTCCATCAGGAAGACGACCTCGTCTCCGGGCAGCCGGTCGAGTTCCGGCCCGAGTTTCTCGGGAGAAGCCTGGTGGAGGATGAGCCGCAGCGTCTCTCCCTTCAACTCCGAGAGAACGGCGGCGCCCTGCTCCGGCGGCAGAGCCTCGAAGAGAACCAGACGATCCTCGCGCGGCAGGTCTTCGAGCAGCTCCGCGAGGTCGGCGGGGTGCAGGTCCGCCACCGCCGCGGCGAGGTCGGGCGACCCCTCGCGGATGAGCTCCTCGACTTCCGGACCGATTGCCTTCGCGAGAGACATCGCGGGTATTGTGGCCGAAAAAAAGGCCCCGACGATTCGGGGCCTTTACGAACTCTCCGGGGTCTGAGTCTTTACTTCTTCGGGGCGGCTTCCATGGAGGCGACTTCGATCGTCTTCTTCTCCTTGTCGGCCGTTCCCTTGACGACGACTTCGTGACCGGCCATCTTTCCGGCCGCTTCCTGGTTGGACAGGACCCACACCTGCTTGTCGGAGGGGGTGTACAGCGCGTATTTGGCGCCATGCTCCTTGACGCACTTCGCGGCGCAGGAAGCGTGTTCCGCGTTGGCGCCCTTGGCGCCGCACCCGGTGTCCGTGATCCAGCCGGTCCACTCGCCGGAATCCGCCGCGAAGGCGAACGAGGCGAGACCCACGACCAGGGCGGCGAGAACGATGCGGGAGATGTGTTTCTTCATGCGGACTCCTTGTGTTTGCTGCGGAGAGAGGCCCCGGGGACCTGCACCCGCCTTGCTGTTCAAATGCCCGGAAGACCCGGGCCCCGGATCGTAATACGAACGAGAATGACGTTTGGATGAACGCGCCGGGCGCCCGCTTTCTTCTCGCTTTCTATCGCGCCGCCCTGGCGGCGGTCGAAGCGCGCCGTTGTGTCTCGGCGGCTCTGGCCGAACCGGCGGTGGCCCGCGCCCTCCGAAACGCCCGCCGGGTGGGGGTTTTCGCGGCCGGCAAGGCCGCCGCAGGCATGTTCGACGCGGCCGCGGCCTCCGGGCGGAAGGGCCTCGTCGTCCTGCCGCGGGGTCACCTCCCACCGGCGCGGCCCGGGGCCCGGATCCTCTTTTCGGCGCACCCCGAGCCGGATGCGTCGAGCGTTGCCGCGGCGCGGGCGGCGGTCCGCTTTTTTTCGGGCTTCGGCCGCGGCGACGTCGTGCTGTGCCTCGTTTCCGGGGGCGCGTCGTCTCTGCTCTGCCTCCCGCGGCCCGGCGTCACGCTGGCGCAGAAGAAGAGAGCGGTCGACCGCCTCGTCCGCTCCGGCGCTCCGATTCGCGAGATCAACCGGCTGCGGACATCCCTCTCTGCGGTCAAGGGCGGAAAGCTCGGCCGCGCGACCGAAGCGCGGCTCGTGACCCTCGTCCTTTCCGACGTCCGGGGCGACCGCCCGTCCCTGGTCGGCTCGGGTCCCACGATCCGCGGAAGGCGCGGCGACCTCGTGCGCGTCGTCGGATCGAACCGGATTGGCCTCGAGGCGGCGATCCGCGAGGCCCGGCGGCGGGGTTACCGCGCGCGCCGGGAAGGCAGGCGGCTCGAGGGAGAGGCGCGAAGCGCCGGCCGGCGACTCGCGAAAAGGCTGCTCCGGCTCGCTCCCGGGGAGGCGGTTTTCGCGGGCGGCGAGACGACCGTCACCCTCGGGCGTTCGCCGGGAACGGGCGGACGCAACCTGGAGGTTGCGCTTTCGGCGGCCGTCGCGCTCGCCGGCGTGGCCGGCGCGAGTCTTCTCGCAGCGGGCTCCGACGGAAAGGACGGATCGGCGAAAGCGACCGGCGCCTTCGCCGATGGCGGCACGACCGAGAGAGGTCGCCGGGCCGGCGCGGACGCGGCCGCAGCGCTCGCCCGGCACGACACCGAGCCCTTTTTCGCGCGGGCGGGAGGGCTCCTCGTCACCGGTCCGACCGGAACAAACGTCGGAGACTGGGCGTTCGGATTGCGCGTACATAAGACGGGACAAGGGACACGGGACAGGGGACACGAGAAGAAGAGATGAAGTTTCGTCGATTTGCCGGAATTCTCCTCGGTATTGGGTTCGCGAGCGGGTACGCGCGCGGCCTCGCGGGCCCGTCTCGGCCCCTCCGCTACAAGGTGGAGGTCGCCGGGTCGTCGATCCGCTGGGAGCTGCCGGCCTCGTTCGAGCCGATCAAGGGGATCGCCCCTCTCCTCCATGGCTCAGTCGACGCGATCCCGGTTCCGACCGGCGGCTGGGACGTGCAGGCGAAGATCACCGTTCCGGCCGCCTCGATGCGCACCGGAAATCGCCGGCGGGATCGCACGCTTCGCGAGAAGGTGCTCGAGACCGCGCGCTATCCGGACATCGTCTTCCAGCTCCGCCAGTTCACCGGGGATCTCTCCGGGTTCCATCCCGGCGCGACGTTCCCGGTGCAGGTCACGGGCGATCTCACGGTTCACGGGAAGACCGCTCCGGTCCAGCTCCCCGTGGACGTCGCGGTCTTTCCGAATGCCGTGATCCTGACCGGCTCCTTTCCGGTCCACTGGAAGGCGTACGGTCTGCAGGATCCGTCGGTCCCGCTGGTGGCGCGGATCAAGGAGCCGATGTTCGTGGCCTTTCGCCTGCGCCTCGTCCCCGCGGAGTGATCGGAACCCGCCCCATATAATCGCGGGTTTGGCATGAAGACGACGCCCCGGAACCGGGACCTGGCCGCTCTGGAACGGTTCACCGAAGAGCCGAACCGCTTCGGCGCCTACCGGATCGCGCTCGGTTTCCCGAACTCCTACGAGATCGGGATGTCGAACCTCGGCTTTCAGTGGGTCTACCGGCTGTTCAACCGGATCC